>JAYSQK010000450.1:0-3882 GCA_043721555.1 Frankiales bacterium | reverse complement strand
ACGAGTTGCTGGCGGCACGGGCGTGAGCGCTTCTTCTGAGCACCGCGAGATCGCTGGGGCCTTCACCGAGCGGGTCGTCGGTGTCGCCGACTGGGACGCGCCTGCCCCCGTCGCGGGCTGGCTGGCACGCGACGTCGTACGGCACCTGGTCACGTGGTTCCCCGAGTTCCTGTCTTCGGGCAGCGGTGTGCAGCTCCCCGGCGGGCCGTCGGTCGACGACGACCCGGTAGGGGCCTGGCAATCGCAGTCCACCGCGGTGCAAGCGGTGCTCGATGACCCGGCGACCGCGTCGAAGATGCTGACGAACCCGCACCTCGGTGAGATGCCGCTCGGACTGGCGATCTCCCGGATCTACACGGCCGACGTCTTCATGCACACGTGGGACCTCGCGCGGGCGACTGGTCAGGACGAGCAGCTCGATCCAGAGCGGTGCGCGCGTATGTACGACGGCATGCTGCCCATGGACGAGATCCTGCGCAGCAGTGGTCAGTACGGGCCGCGGGTGCACGTGCCCGACGACGCGGACGCCCTGACGAGGCTGGTCGGCTTCATCGGCCGCGATCCCAACTGGACTGCACGCGTCAGCTGACACCCGCCCGATCTGCTGTCCCTGGGCGAAGCCGGTCCGTGAGACCGGAAGGTCCCCATCAGCGTCATTGCCCGGGTGGGGTCTTCTGTCTCCCGTCAGCAGGAATGCCGTCAGCGGCTACTTGTTTGATGGACGTTCACGGAGATGGGTAACGGCCCCTTCTCGCCGGTCGAGCTCGGCTCGGCCGTTGATGGGTAGCAGGCGCTAGCCACCTACCGCGGCGGCGGCGATACGTTCGACTCGTGCCCGACCATCACAGAGCAGAACTTCCCTCCAACGACGCCCACCTTCGCCTGCCGGTCGAGCCCTTCATCGGGCTTACCGCGCAGGAGGCCGAGGAGCTGGCGAAGCAGGAGGGCCGCTACGTGAGGCAGTTGACGTCTCTCGACGGTCCCCGCCGTCTTGATCTGGCCTACCGGCGAGTGAACATCGTGTTGGACGACTCGGGGGTCGTCTCTGCCGCGGACGCCGGGTAGGCGGCGTTCTTCGTTGTCCGAGCCTCCGAGCGGGAACGCTGAGGAGCAAGCGCTTGTCACCTCGGAGAGTCGGCCCGTGTGTCGGTTGCCTCAACTCGCGACCCGGTTCGCGGACTAGCCGTATGCCAGGTCGCAGTCCAGTTGTGCGGACCGCCGGACCTCAACGGCGTCGACGGGCACCCGCATCGCGATCTGCCGGTGACTTGGTCGTTGAGCAGTCCCCCTGGCTACCGGCAGGTGGTGGTGCCAGCTGGACGGCGAATGGGCCATCGACCTTGTCATACTCTTCGAGTGCGCAGGTCTCCGGGCTCATCGACAAGTCCCTCAATAACTTGGTGAACTACCGTGATGTGAAGATCTGCACATCCACCTATCGGGAACCCACGACCAAGTACGCCTTGCTCACCAACCCCTCGTCGGTCACGCACGTATACAACAGTCTTTACTGCACGTACGACACGAGCCGCACCTACACGAAAAGTTCGAGAACTAGCAGCACTATCTCCACGGGCGTGAACATCATCGTGGTCAACGTCAGCGCGCAATCGGGATTCAACTCCTCAAGGGAAATCTCTTGGACCATGAATAGCCCGGGCTTCCTCGGTGGTTCCAACACTGGTTGGGCATCGGCGCATGTCGTCCACGCCGAGTCGGGCAACTAGTGGACAGCTGGTGAGTGTGGCTCGACGAGCAGGAGTGACGGTCGCATGCGCGGCCGTCACTCTTCTCGCTGCCTGTGGAAACTCTTCGGTGAACAGCCTGGTACTGGCTGGCGACGAGGGCGGCGCGTTTGGCGCCGGCTTGCCGGCGACGACCGCAAATGTGGGATACACCTTCGGTGCGGTGCTGTTGTGCGCGCAAGGCAACCACGACCGGGCCATAGCGGTTGTGGGTGTGACCTTGCTGCACAATAATGGGCACCTTCACCTCGACGGCTTTGGGCTGCGGCGGTCCGGCACGCCCTTCGGTTCGGGGAGGTCGACGCTGGCCGAGGCTGGCTTTGTCGGCCCTCCCACTCCTGTGCGAGGTCACTGCCCCCAAAGTGGCCTCTCAGGCACCTACGAACTAGCTGTCCAGGTGCGACGGGACGACGTCGGTCCCGATGGCAGCGCCTCACAGTTGGCGGTGGCGTACACCGCAGGATCGGGTCAACGCCACACTGTCGTGGTGCCCTTTGCTCTTCGTCTCTGTCGGGGGAACGTCACGTGTCCGGCGCCGCTGCGCAAAGCAGGGTCCTAGTCGGCGTCCTCGGCGTTGTGGCAAACGGATACCACTGGAGGTCGGACGCGGCGACGCACAATTATGTGGACGCCGAACACCTCGGCCAGAGATTCGGCAGCACCATGTCTCTCACGTACAAGACCGACCTCGGCAACATCTTTGAGGAGGGCGACTATCTCTCCGCAGAAAGCTGGTGCTTCGGCCATCACCCTGATGGGTTGCCGTCCTGGGAGGTCAACTTCCCGGGATCCTTCGATCGCGGCTGCGAAATCGGCTTGGGCTACAGCCTCCCTCCCGGGTTCTGAAATCGGGTCGCCGGGTGTAGGGGAGACCGGCCAGGCGCGGCGGACGTGATTGAGAAATGCCGCTCTTCGCTGTGACCACGGCTCGTCCGGGGAGAGGAGGTAACGCGGTTCTTCGCGCCTCACGGACCGCGGAGAGCGTCGGCCACCTGCCGGCAGAGCAGTCCTGACAGCCCAACGGCTTTCGGTGACACATCAGCCGGCGCGTCGTTGCAGGCGGTTGTCTCGCGGGGGTCGCGTCGTGGGATGAGCCTCAGGCGGTGGGGAAGCGGGTGACGTAGCGGCGCTGCCAGGAAGTCTCGACTGCCCGCGAGTTGTAGTGCTCCCGGACGAAGGCCACGGCGTCCCGCGTGGGTACCCCGTCGAGCACGGCGAGGCAGGCCAGAGCGGTGCCGGTCCTCCCGCGTCCGCCACCGCAGGCGATCTCCACCCGCTCCACCCCTGCTCGGTCCCAGGCTTCGCGCAAAGCGTGCTCAGCGTCGAGGCGGTCCAGCGGCAGCCAGAAGTCCGGCCACCGGACCCACCGGACGTCCCACGGCACCGGACTGGGCTTGACGCCGAGCAGGTAGACCCCGAACTCGGGAGCAGCGCCTGGCGGGGGCGGCCGCCGCAACGCCCGTCCACGCACGAGGCGACCGGATGGCAGGCGCAGCACCCCGTGCGCCAGCGCGTCCCATCTCTCGGTCACGGTGCGAACGTACGCCGAAGTGGTTCCCGCGCGTGCCACTGATGATCAACTGCGGGACCGCGACGGGCCGGGACTCACCCAGCCACGCGCGTGTCGCTAGCCGTGCCGCGGTCGGGTGTGTTTTCGGACGGGTGTCAGCTGTGGGTGGCGGCTGTGGTCGCTGCCGTGTCTGGTGGGTCGCCTCCGGTCCGGCTCAGGAGAGGGGGTGCGTCATCGTGGCGCTTCTCATCGGGTACGCGCGTTGCTCCACCGACGAACAGGACCTGACGGCGCAACGCGATGGCCTACCGACCGTTGGGGTGGCAGCGGCCCGGGTGTATGTCGATCGTGGGTTGACTGGTACCAACCCGGACCGGCCCGGGCTGCGGGAGGCGTTGGCGGCGTGCCGGGAAGGCGACACCTTGGTGGTGACCAAGCTCGACCGGCTCGCCCGGTCGCTGCCCGATGCCGGGGGATCGCCGATGAGCTCACCGCCCGACAGGTCCGGCTGAGCATCGGTGCGTCGGTGTACGACCCGACCGACCCGGTGGACCGGTTGTTGTTCAACGTGCTGGCGATGGTTGCTGAGTTCGAGTCCGACCTGATCCGGCTTCGTACCCGGGAGGG
>JAYSQK010000449.1:0-2092 GCA_043721555.1 Frankiales bacterium | reverse complement strand
CCAGCAGCCACGCTGCTGCACCTCGGGCCGGGGCTGGCCAACGGCATCGCCAACCTGCACAACGCCCGCCGGGCCCGGACGCCGCTCGTCAACATCGTGGGCGACCACGCGACCTCCCACAAGCGCCTGGATGCACCGCTCGAGTCCGATCTCGATGCCCTCGCCGGGGCCGTATCTGGGTGGTTCCGGCGCTCCCTGGCGACCGGCGACCTGGCCGCGGACGCCGCCGATGCCATCGCCGCGGCCTGCGCGCCGCCCGGCTGCGTCGCGACGCTCGCCCTGCCCGCCGACGTCTCCTGGGGCGAGGGTGGCCGACCTGCACCGGCGCCCCGCCGTCGCCAGCCGGCCCAGGTCAGCCAGTCGACGGTGCAGGAGATCGCCGACGTCGTACGACGCAGCGAACCCACCGTCCTGCTGCTCGGCGGCGCCGCGCTCACCGAACAGGGGCTGCTGGCCGCCTCCCGGGTGGCGGCGCAGACCGGCGCTCGGCTGCTGTGCGAGACCTTCCCGGCCCGGCTGCCACGTGGCGCCGGGCTGCCGACCGTCAAGCAGCTCGCGTACGCCCCCGAGGCCGCCCTTGCCGAGCTGGCCGGCACCAGCCACCTGGTGCTCGCCGGCGCCCGAGCGCCGGTCGCCTTCTTCGCCTACCCCGGCCTGCCCGGCGTCTTCGCGCCGGCGGGCTGCCAGATGCACCTGCTGGCCGAGCCCGGCGAGGACGCGACCTCGGCGCTGCGCGACCTGGCCGAGCTCGTTGCGCCGGGCGCCGCAGCCGTCGTCGCTGCCCTGTCCCGACCGACGCTGCCGCACGGACGGCTCACGCCGACGGCGCTCGCCGACGTCCTCGGCGCACTCCTGCCGGAGCAGGCCATCGTGGTGGACGAGGCCCTCACCTCCGGTGGCCAGCTCGCCGCAGCGACGGCCGGCGCGCCTCGGCACGACTGGCTGACCCTGACCGGCGGCGCCATCGGGCAGGGCCTGCCGTCAGCAGCCGGTGCGGCGGTGGCCTGCCCGGACCGGCCGGTCATCGGCGTTCAAGCCGACGGCAGCGCCATGTACACGATCGCCGCGCTGTGGACCTACGCCCGCGAGCAGCTCGACATCACCACGATCATCTGCAACAACGGGGCCTACGCCATCCTGGACGGGGAGTTGCAACGGGTCGGTGCCGCCCGCGGCGGCGAGCGGGCCCGTCAGCTGCTCGACCTGCGCCGGCCGGACCTCGATTTCGTCGCGCTGGCGACCGGGATGGGGGTGCCCGCCAGCCGGGCCGAGACCGCCGAGCAGCTGGCTGAGCAATTGCAGCGCGCGCTCGCCGAACCTGGTCCGCACTTGATCGACGCCATCCTGCGCCGCCCCGGGTGATCCACGGAAGGTCGGGCACCTCCGCAGAGATCATCCCGGTGCCCCAGCTTCCGTGGATCACCGGTCTATAACGGGCTCGGGTCTCCCGCCGAGCCCACCGAGCGTCAGAGCGTCAACTCGCGCAACTGCGCGGCGGTGCGCGCCACCGCCGCCTGGGCCCGCTCGGCGTCGCCGTCCTCGAGCCGGCTCGGGTCGAGGAACACCTGCGTGATGTCGGGGACGCGCCGCCGCATCTCGCGGGCCAGCTCGGAGCAGACCTGCTCCAGCTCGCGGGCCAGCAGGTCGCCGTCGAACTCCACCCGAGCCGCGACCAGGATGGCCGACGGCCCGAGTTGCATGGTGAGCAGCTCCTTGACCGCCACCACCTGCTCGCTCGACACCAGGACGTCGTACGCCGACAGCCGCACCTTGGGGTCGGCGGACTCGCCGATCAGCAGCTCCTTGGTGTCGCGGCCCAGGACGAAGGCGACGTAGGCCAGCAGGCCGGCGATCACCAGGGAGGCGACGCCGTCCCACAGCTCGTTGCGGGTCAGCTGGTGCAGGACGGTGCCGACCAGGGCGACCACGACCCCGACGACCGCGACGGTGTCCTCGCTGGCCACCGTCTTGACGGTGGGATCCGGGCTGTTGCGGACGAAGTCGAGCGTCGACCGGTTGGCCTCGGCCGCCTCGCGCCGGACCTGCTTGAGGGCCTTGGCGAGCGAGCCGGACTCGAGGACCAGGCTGACCA
>JAYSQK010000448.1:0-3183 GCA_043721555.1 Frankiales bacterium | reverse complement strand
TGGCCCTGCTCGCCGGCCGCCCGGTCCTCGCCGGCGGCTCACCGCACGAGGCGACCACCCCGACCGGGGCGGCGATCTTGGCCACGCTCGTCACCGACTGGGGACCGCTGCCGCCGATGACCCTGATCCGCACCGGTGCCGGTGCCGGGGGGCGCGACCCGGCGGAGGTCGCCAATGTCCTGCGCCTCGTCCTGGGCGAGCCCGTCCCGACGGTGGCTGCCACGGCGGTGCTGCTCGAGGCCAATGTGGACGATCTCGACCCGCGGCTGTGGCCAGGAGTGCTCGACGCGCTGCTCCAGGCCGGGGCGAGCGACGCATGGCTGACCCCGATCCTGATGAAGAAGGGCCGGCCCGCGCACACCCTGTCGGTGCTCAGCCCGACCGACAGAGTCGGCGCTGCAGCACATGTCGTGTTCACCCAGACGTCGACCATCGGGTTGCGCGAGACCGCTGTCGGCAAGCGCGCGCTCGAACGCACCGAGTCGACGGTGCACGTCGACGGGCAACCCGTGCGGGTCAAGACGGCGTGGCTCGACGGTGCGCCAGTCAACGTCAACCCGGAGTGGGACGACGTTGCTGCGGCGGCCGGGGCCCTCGGCCGGCCGGCCAAGGAGGTCCTCGCCGACGCGGTGGCAGCCGCCCGCCGGTAGCGGTCCCTACACCTCGACGAGGAACGCCAGGGCGCCGGTTCGGCCGGCGAGGGCAACCCCGACCACGTCGTACGTCGTGAGCGCACCACTGATCCGGCGGCGGCGGACCAGACCGCGGGCCAAGCCGCCGCTGCGCAGCGCCCGGAGCGGCGGAATGTCGGCGGACGCTTCGGGGGTCGGGAGCGCCGCGAGGCTGAAATCGACGAAGCTCAACTGATCAGCGAGCGGCATCCCGGTCGCCACGTCGGGGTGCAGGTCGAGCAGGTCCGCCGCGGGCCCGCTCAGCGCCACCACCCGCCCGTCCGCGTCGAGCAGCAGGCAGGCCTCCTCGCTGGCCCGGACGGTCGCGGCCCAGCGCCCGATCCCGCCGGTGGAGTCCCAGCGCATCGGCATGGGCTGCAGCGGCAGCCGACGCAGCGGCAGCAGCAGGGTCGCCCCGGTAGGCGTCGTCATCGCCCGGCCGGCGTCGGTGGCGGGGGTCACGGCGCGACCATCCCCCGCAGGGCCTCAACGGTGCACACCATGATCATGACGACGAGTTTATCGGCCCATACACGCCCGCATACCGCCGAACGACGCATTCGGTACGCGGCCGAACGGCCGCTCAGGCTGTCCGGTTCGTCATCGAAAAGCGCAGCCGGGCCATCCCGTTCTCGGCCGCGGGGGAGATGCCGGTCGCCTCGAACAGCTCGCCGACCCGCTCGCTGAACACGGCCGGATCCCAGGTGGCGCCGCCATTGTCGATCACCGCCTCGCTGGTGAACGGCCGGTACAGCTCGACGGTGTCGCCCTGCACCCCGAAGACCTTGCCGCTGATGTGGCTGCTCGCGTCGCTGCACAGAAACGTCACGAACGGCGCGACATTGTCGGGGTGCCAGAAATCGAACCCGGCGGCCGCGGTCTCGATCGCGCCGTACGCGCCCTCGGTCATCCGGGTGCGCGCGGCCGGGCAGATGGCGTTGACGGTGATGCCGTGCTTCCACTGCTCCATGCCGACGATCTGCGCGAACGCCGCGATGCCGGCCTTGGCCGCGCCGTAGTTGCTCTGGCCGAAGTTGCCGAGGATGCCACTGGTGCTGGCGGTGCAGACGACATGGCCGCCCTGGCCGACCTCTCGCCAGTGGTTGATCGCGGCGTGCGTCGGCGCATAGTGCCCGCGCAGGTGCACCTTGATGACGGCGTCCCACTCGTCGGCGGTCATCTTGGCCAGGGTCCGGTCGCGCAGGATGCCGGCGTTGTTGACGAGCGCGTCGAGCCGACCGAGCTCCTCGACCGCCGTTCGCACGATCGACTCGGCGTGCTCCACCTCGGAGCAGTCGCCGAGGTGCAGCACGGCGCTGCCACCGGCCGCCCGGACCTCGGCGACGACCGACCGTCCGGCGGCCTCGTCGACCTCCCCGACGACGACGCTGGCGCCCTGCCGAGCGAGCTCCAGCGCCTCACCCCGGCCGATCCCGCGTCCGGCGCCAGTGACGATCGCGACCTTGCCATCCATCAGTCCCATGGGCGCTGAACCTAGTACGTCACCGGGCGCGGAGCGGGTTCGCCGGCGCCTTCGCTGGGCACTCCCGTGGAGCACCCACCCCGTCCGACGTCGTACGGAGCCACTGGCCATGACCCCACCACTGTCCGCCGCCCTCACGACCGCCCTGGCAACCGGATCGACCGCCCTCGACGCGCTGTACGGCGCGCCGGCGGCCGACCGGCGCGACCGGTTCCTCACCCTGCTGACCATCTACGACCTGCACACCGCACCGCTCGAAGTGGTCGGTGCGGCCGCCCGCCATCAGGGTCACCCGGCGGTCGCCGACCTCAAGAGCCGGCTGGAAGCCCAGTGGCTCGACGAGCTCGAGTCTGGCTGGCAGCAGGCCGATCGACTGCCCGACGCGAACACCCCGGCGGGGGCGGTGGCCGCGATGCGGACCGTCGCCGCCCGCGACCGGCTCCCGTCGGCCTACCGGTGGCTCGCCAAGCAGGCGTCGTGGGCCGAGCTCGTCGAGTTCCTCGCCGTGGAAGGCGGCCCGGACGGCGGCTTCGACGACCTCGTCGCCGCTTGCCAGATCGGCCTGCGCGGCACCGCCAAGCTCGAGTTGGCGCAGAACTACTGGGACGAGATGGGCGGCGGCGACCCCGACGCCGTCCACACCACCCTGCACGAGCGCCTCGCCGAGGCCGTCCGGCTGCCGCACGTGCCACGCCACGACCTGCCGGTGGAGGCGCTCGAGCGGTCCGCGCTGGGCGGCCTGCTGGCCACCAACCGCTGGCTCCAGCCCGAGATGCTCGGCGCCCTAGGCCTACTCGAGCTGCAGGCCGGGCCACGCTGCCGGCTGGTGCTGCACGCCTTCGACCGCCTGGGCGCCCCTGCCGCGGCGTACCCGTTCTATGTCGAGCACGCCGAGGTCGATCCCCGGCATGGCCGGGACTGGCTGGACAAGGCGATCGCGCCGCTGGTCGAGGAGCAACCGGAGTGGGGGCCGCGGATCGTCAAGGGTGCCTGGTGGCGAGCGGCGATCAACCTGCGCTTGTTCGAGGC
>JAYSQK010000447.1:0-1967 GCA_043721555.1 Frankiales bacterium | reverse complement strand
GAACCACGCGTAACCACCGGCGATCCCACTCGGCGGGTTGCCGATGGTCACCAGGCCAGTCGGGTCGTGCAGCTGCCAGGCCCAGGTGCCCAGCGAGGTCCCGACGATCTCGAGGTAGCTGACGACCAGGAACGCCCCGGTGTAGACGAGCCGACTGCGTCCCCATCGGGCGAACACGAGCAGGCAGCCGAACCAGAACGCTCCGAGCGCATCCGGGCGCGGTGACAGCGCCAGGCCCCAGACCGCCCAGGCGGCGCAACCGGTGAGGGTCGCGCCGAGCAGACCGCGCTGATGACGGTGCGCCCAGCCACTCCGGCCGATGGCCAGCGCCGCCAGATAGACCAGCCCGTGCCCGGGCGGCACGAACGCCGGGACGTTGTGCAGCCGGTAGACGTAGACCCCGAGCCAGCCGGCGAAGACGTACTCGATCAGCGAGGCGTAGGCGACCACGACGGCGACCTGGACTCGGGTGGCGCGGGACTCACCGCGCAGGCAGACCAGCAGCAGCAGCCAGGTGCCGGCCCCGAGCAGCCGCTGCTGGCCCAGCGACGCACCGGTGTCGAGACCGAGCGCCACCCCGACCCACCCGACGACCGTCCCGGCCAGAACGGCGTTACGGGTCAGGGGGCGCACCCGGCAAGGGTGGCACGCACCGCCGGGTCAGGCCGAGGTGACGCCGGTGCCGATCGGGCAGGAAACGCCGTTGAAGCCGTGGTTGCAATAGCCGCCGGGGTTCTTGTGCAGGTACTGCTGGTGGTAGCCCTCGGCGTAGTAGAACGGCCCCGCCGGCACGATCTCGGTCGAGATCTCGCCGCGGCCGGACGCCGCCAACGCCTTCCCGTAGACCTCCCGGCTGGCCTTTGCGGCGGCGAGCTGGGCGTCGGTCGAGGTGTAGACCGCCGAGCGGTACTGCGAGCCGACGTCGTTGCCCTGCCGCATGCCCTGCGTCGGGTCGTGGTTCTCCCAGAACAGCTTGAGCAGCGCGTCGTACGACGTCTTGGTCGGGTCGTAGACGACCTGGACGGCTTCGGTGTGACCGGTCCGTCCCGAGCACGTCTCGTCGTACGTCGGGTTGGGGGTCATCCCGCCCTGATAGCCGACCGCGGTGCTGAGGACGCCTGGCGCCTCCCAGAAGATCCGCTCCGCGCCCCAGAAGCAGCCGAGGCCGAAGTAGGCCGTCTCTGCGCCGGCGGGGAACGGCCCGGTGATCGGCGTGCCGAGCACCTCGTGCCGGTCCGGGGTGCGCATCGGCTCGGCGCGGCCGGGCAGCGCGGTGTCGGCGGTGGGGAGGTCGGGCTTCTTGGACCACACGTTGGGGACTCCTGTCATTCGGCCTGTACGACGTGCAACCGGTGGCCCGGCCGGGTCGTTCCCCGCGTCACCGGGCCGTCACACGGTTGGCAGCAGGACCCCTGGGCTCAGGATGCCGGCGGGGTCGAGCGCCCGCTTGATCGCCTGCATGGCGGCGATCTCGGTGGCCGACCGGGACAGCCCGAGCCAGGCGACCTTGGCGCGGCCGACGCCGTGCTCGCTGCTGATGCTGCCCTGCAGGTCGGCGACCAGCCGCAGCACCGCGTCGGTGACCTCGTCGTGCAGGTCGCCGGTGTCGAGCACATTGACGTGCAGGTTGCCCTCGTTGACGTGGCCGAACACGATCGGCCGGGCCGCTGGGCAGGCCGCCGCGATCACCTCCGGCAGCCGGTCGACGAGCTCGGGCAGCAGGCCGGTCGGCACCGACACGTCGAGCTTGACCGGCACCCCCTGCGCGCTGATCGCCTCGGTGTGAGTCTCGCGGTAGGCCCACAGCGCGCGCTGCGAGGCGGCATCGCTGGCGACGGTCGCGTCGAGCAGGCCGTCGGCCTCCCCAACCGCCTCGACGAGCGCCTCGGTGGGGTCGCGCCGATCGGAGCACTCGAGCAGCAGATAGGCCGGGTGCGGCTCGCCGAAGGGCGCCGGCAGGCCGCCGT
>JAYSQK010000446.1:0-2149 GCA_043721555.1 Frankiales bacterium | reverse complement strand
CGGACGCTCCGCCGCCGACGCCGTCATGCTGGGCGACTCCGCACCGGACGGCAACGCGCCGTACCGCTTCTCGGCGAAGCTCGACGGCCGACCGGTGCGCTGGAACCCGTGCGCGCCGATCCACTGGCAGTTCACGCCCGGCGGCGGGCCTCGCGGCGGGTTCGGCGTGGTGACCCGCGCGGTGAACCGCGTGTCGGCGGTGACCGGCACCCGCTGGGTCCTCGACGGCATCGTCGGCTCGGCGCCGACGACGCGCTGGCTGCCCAACTCCCCTGACGCCAGCCGGCCAGTGCTCATCGGCTGGTCGGACGCGGCCCACAGCGACCTGCTCAGCGGCCAGCCCAGGCTGGTGCTCGGGGTCACCCGGACGGCGTGGTTCGGGACCGATGACCACCGCGGTCACCGGGTGGCCGCGATGCGGGCAGCGGTGATCGCGCTCGACCGGACCGACCGGCTCCCCCTGACCGGCGGCGCGTCCTGGCGCTCGGTGGTGCTGCACGAGCTCGGGCACACGATGGACCTCGACCACGTCGCCGACGGCCGCCAGCTGATGTCGGCGGTCCTGCCGCGCGGGGCTGCCGACTACGCCGCGGGTGACCTCGCCGGACTGAGCCGCCTCGGCCGTCAGGCGGGCTGCGTCAACGTCCCGTAGCCCGAGCTAGAACGGCGGCCAGGGGATGGCCGGCCAGTCCTGCGACGGGTAGGGATGCAGGCCGGTCGCCAGCAGCCGGTCGACCCGCTCCTTGGTACGGCGTACCTCCCGCCGGGTGAGGTGCTCGGAGAGGGCGTTCTCCAGCTGACCTGCCAGCTCGGCCCGCAGCCGGGACAGCACCTCGATGGCCTCGTCGGACAGCGGCTCGCCGCGCCACTGCCAGAGCAGCGTGCGCAGCTTGTCTTCGACTGAGAAGCAGATCCCGTGGTCGACCCCGTGGACCCGGCCCTCGGGCGTGGGCAGCAGGTGGCCACCCTTGCGGTCGGCGTTGTTGATGACCGCGTCGAGCACCGCCATCCGGCGCAGATCCTCATGGTCGCTGCGGGCCAGCACCTGCAGGTCGACGGTCTCGTCGACGTCGACCCAGAGCTGGCACATGCCGGAGCCGAACGGCCCGTCCCGCAGCACCGTTGGCGGGACGACACCCCAGCCGGTGGCCGCCGAGACGAGATAGGCACCGAGCTCGCGCCCGGCCAGCGTGCCGTCCGGGAAGTCCCACAGCGGCCGCTCACCCCGCACCGGCTTGTAGACGCAGGTGGCGGTCACGCCCTCGTAGGTGGTCGTGCAGTAGAGCGTGGCGTTGCTGGCGTCGACCAGCCGGCCCTCGACCGACAGCTCACCCTCGCGCAGCAGCGTGAGGGCGCCCTCAAGGTCGAGCTCCGGCGGCGCAGGCATCGGCTCCACCGGCACAGTGTCCGGCAGGTCGTCGCTCCTCGCAGCCCCGGTCAGCGGCGGTGCCCGTTCTGGCGGGGGCAGACGTGCCCCTCGGGGTCCAGCGGCAGGTTGCACAGTGGACACGGCGGCCGGCCGGCGGCGACCACCCGCTGGGCCCGGCGGATGAACGCGCGGGCCATCTCTGCGGTCAGCCGGACCCGCAGCGCGTCGGGTCCCTCGTCGGCGTCGTCGAGCGGCTCGACCGCGGATTCGCCCTCGACCTGGGCGAGCGCCTCGATGACGCAGCGCGCAGCGTCGCTCTCCCACGCCAGGCCCATCGTGCCGACCCGGAACTCCTGCTCGACCGGCGCGTCCAGCGGCGCGGTGTCATCCAGCTCACGTGGCGCGACGACGGGAACGTCGGCGTCGGTGGTGCGCCGGACCGTCTCGAGGAGCTCCTCCAGCCGCTCGGCGAGGACGGCGACCTGGGCCTTCTCCAGCGCCACGCTGACCGTCCGGCCACCGCCGGAGGCCTGCAGGTAGAACGTCCGGTCGCCGGGCTGGCCGACGGTGCCGGCGACGAACCGGTCGGGCGGGTCGAAGACGAACAGCTGGCGAGGCACGTCCCAGAGCCTATGCGCCCGCGCCGCCGCCTACTGGCGCGTCGCTGCTGGCCTTGCGCCGGGTCCGCTTCTTGGGGGGCAGCAGGTCGGCGACCCCGCCGCCGGTGTCGTTGACCCGCACCACGAACGGCCGCAGCTCGGTGTAACGGATCACCGTCAC
>JAYSQK010000445.1:0-4092 GCA_043721555.1 Frankiales bacterium | reverse complement strand
CTCGGGCTGCGGGCCGGCCAGCGGCTGCGGCGTACGGCCGAGTTGGCGGTCGGGGTCGCGCTCGGCGTGGCGGTCGGCGACCTGTTGGTGGGCCTGATCGGCAGCGGCGCCTGGCAGATCGGGGTGGTCGTCTCGGTCGCCCTGCTGCTGTCGGTCGCGGTCGGCGGCAGCGGCCTGGTCGTCACCCAGGCCGGACTGCAGGCGGTCTTCGTCGTGGCCCTCCCACGTACGCCGAACAGCGGGCTGCACCGCTGGCAGGACGCCCTGGTCGGGGGTGCGGCCGCCCTGCTGGTCGCGGCGGTGCTGCCGTCAGGCCCGTGGCGTGAGGCCCGTCGGCTCCGGGTCGCCTACGTCGCGGAGCTGGCATCGGTCCTGCGCGAGGCGGCCGGCGCGCTCCGCAGCGGCTCCGCCCCGGAGGTCGCCGATGCCCTCAATCGGGCGCGGCGCCTCGATGAGCTGCTCGAGCGCTGGCGCGAGTCGCTCGCTACCGGCTACGAGACCAGCCGGTTGTCACCGTTTCTGTCCGACCGGTCCGACTTCTGGGCGGCAGCGAAGCAGTTCACCGTCGGGCTGAGCCGGGCGACCCGCAACCTGCGGGTGCTCCTGCGGCGCAGCGTGGCGGCCATCCAGGACGGCCAGCGGTTGCCGCCGTGTCTGGCCGACCTGCTCGAGCAAACCGCGTCAGCGCTGGACCTCGCCACCGATGGCGACGCGGCCGTCGAGCCGCTGCTGGTCCTTGCCGGGCAGCTCGATCCGGTCGCCCTCGATGCGATGTCGCTCTCGGCGCAGGTCGTCGTCGGTCAGCTCCGGGTCGCCACGGTCGACTTGCTCGAGGGCCTCGGCATCGAGCATGACCGGGCCCGCAACGCCCTGCCCGAGCTCGTATGAGGTGGGTGCTGCTGCTGCGCGCCGTCAACGTCGGCGGCCGCAACACCGTGCCGATGGTCGATCTTCGGGCGCTGCTCGAAGGCCTCGGCCACACCGAGGTGCGGACCGTGCTCAACAGCGGCAATGCGGTGTTCACCAGCCGGCAGCGGTCGGCCGTTTCGATCGCGGTGGCGGTCGAGGCCGGCCTGCAGGACCGGCTCGGGGTGGACGTGCGGGCCTGCGTCCGGACTCCCGCGCAGCTGCAGGTGGCGCTCGACGGGCTGCCTGGGGACCTGCCGGCGACGTCGTACGTCGTGGTGTGTGTGCTGTTCGAGGAGCCGGAGTCGCTGGCGCCGGTGCTGGAGCACGTCTGGCCGGACGAGCAGGTACGGGCCGGTGACGGCGTGCTCTACCTGGCCTATGGCGCGGGCGTGCACAGCTCCAAGCTCACCGCCGGCTGGCTCGAGCGCCGGCTCGGTGTGGCCACCACGGCCCGCACGCCCGCCACCCTGCGCAAGCTGATCGGCTGACCTTTTCCAGTCAGAGCGTGAGGTCGACCACGACGGGGGCGTGGTCGGACGGACCCTTGCCCTTGCGCGCCTCCCGGTCGACCCAGGCGTCGACGACGTGGACCGACCGGGTCGCCAGCACGTAGTCGATGCGCATGCCGAGGTTCTTGTGCATCATCCCGGCGCGGTAGTCCCAGTAGGTGAAGGGCACATCGCCCTTGCCGGGCCGGGCCTGCACGTCGACGAGGCCCCAGTCGAGCATGACCTGGATGGCCTGCCGTTCAGCCGGGGTCACGTGGGTGGAGTCGACGAAGGCGGCCGGGTCCCACACGTCGCGGTCGGTGAGGGCCACGTTGAAGTCGCCCATCACCACCAGCGGCTGGGTTGGGTCGAACCGGTCGAGCCGGCGGCGCAGCGCCTCGAACCAGGCCAGCTTGTAGGCGTAGTGCGGGTCCGCCAGCGACCGGCCGTTGGGGACGTAGACGCTGGTCACCTGCAGGCCGCCGCACCGGGCACTGGCGAGCCTCGGCTCGGGATGCCCCGCGTGGACGAGGTCGACCTGCTCGAGGCCGACCCGGGACAGCACGGCGACCCCGTTCCAGCGGCCGTCCCCAGCATGCGCGGCCTCGTAGCCGAGCGCCGCCAGTTCGGCGTACGGGAACGCGGCGTCGGTGCATTTGGTCTCCTGCAGGGCGACGACGTCGGGGCCGGTGGCCTCGAGCCACGGCAGCAGCCGCGGCAGCCGGGCGCCGATCGAGTTGACGTTCCAGGTCGCGATCCGCATGACGGCAGTGTCCTCGCCCTGGCTATGCGGCCCCGCCTGCGCGCCGGCAGTCCCCCGGCCCGCGCCCGGTCACCCCAACCCCCCCTTGGTCGGCGATCTTGACGTTATGGTCGCCCTGGCCGGCGTGTCGCCGACAACAACGTCAAGATCGGCGAGCGGGGCAGGGTCGCCGACAACAACGTCAAGATCGGCGAGCGGTCAGCCAGCGGATCAGTAGGCGTGCTCGAAGTCGATCGAGCTGTAGGCGCTGAGCTTGGACAGCCGGTGTTCGCTGATGACCCGGCGGATCGTGCCGCTCTTGCTGCGCATGACGAGCGACTCGGTCGTCGCGCCACCGCCGCGATAGCGCACGCCGCGGACCAGCTCACCGTCGGTGATGCCGGTCGCCACGAAGAAGACGTTGTCGCTTCGGACCAGGTCGTCGGTCGACAGGATCGCGTCGAGGTCGAGCCCGGCCGCCGCGGCGTTGACGAACTCGCTGCGCTTCTGCGGCCACAGCCGGCCCTGGATGACGCCGCCAAGGCACTTCACCGCGCAGGCGGTGATGATCCCCTCGGGCGTGCCGCCGATGCCGAGCAACAGGTCGACCCCGGTGCCCTGGCTGGCCGCCATGACCGCTCCGGCGACGTCGCCGTCGGAGATGAACTTGATCCGGGCGCCGGCCTCGCGCACCTCGCGGACGAGGTCCTCGTGCCGGGGCCGGTCCAGGATGCAGACGGTGACGTCCTCGACCGCGCCGCCCTTGGCCTTGGCCACGGCCTGGATGTTGTGCTTGGCCGGCGCGGTGATGTCGACGACGTCCGCGGCCTCCGGTCCGGTGACGAGCTTCTCCATGTAGAACACCGCCGACGGGTCATACATCGTGTGCCGCTCGGCCACCGCCAGCACGGCGATGGCGTTGGGCATCCCCTTGGCCATCAGGGTCGTCCCGTCGATCGGGTCGACCGCGACATCGGCTTCGGGGCCGAGCCCGTCGCCGACTTCCTCACCGTTGAACAGCATCGGCGCCTTGTCCTTCTCGCCCTCGCCGATGACCACGACGCCCTTCATCGACACGGTGCCGATCAGCTGGCGCATCGCGTCGACCGCGGCACCGTCGCCGCCCATCTTGTCGCCGCGGCCGACCCACCGACCGGCGGCCATCGCGGCTGCCTCGGTCACCCGCACGAGCTCGAGGGAGATGTTGCGGTCGGGCGCCTCGCGGGCGACGGACAGGGCCTCGGGGACGTCGGGGCTGCTCATGCGCGGAGCCTAGTCAGGTTCACAGGGCCACGAGGCGTACCTCGGTCGCCTTGAGCGAGGCCCAGACGACGCCGCCGTCGGCGAGGGTGAGCGCGGCGGCCGAGGCGACCGTGACCTCCGCGGTCACCGGCGGGGTGCTCGCCACGACGACGCGGACCCGCCCGCCCAGCGCCCGCAACTCGCTGACGGGTCCGGACAGCACGGTCCGGGCGCTGCCCTGCGGCAGTGCCCGGTGCAGCACCACCGCCGACGGCTGGGCCAGCGCGAGCGCGGGCAAGCCCACCGGCAGCGTCTCGGCTGAGGCGATGTGGCCGCCTCCATCGACAGCCAAGCCGTCGGTCGTGGCGGTGCCGCGCCAGGCGTTCTGGCCGAGTAGGGCCGCTACCCAGGCACTGCGCGGCGCGGCGGCAACGTCGGCTGCAACCGCGTCCTGCACGACGACGCCACCCTCGAGCACCACGATGCGGTCCGCCAGCGCGACCGCGTCGACCGCGTCGTGCGTCACGAGGATGGTCGGGGCCGGCCCACCCGACAGCGTGGCCCGCAGCATGCGTCGTACGTCGTCCCGGGTGCTCGCGTCGAGGGCGGCGAGCGGCTCGTCGAGCAGCACCAGCGACGGCTGCGGGGCGAGCGCGCGCGCCAGCGCGACCCTCGCCGCCTGACCGCCGGACAGCGCGGAGGGCCTGCTGC
>JAYSQK010000444.1:0-8601 GCA_043721555.1 Frankiales bacterium | reverse complement strand
CCGGTGACGTGCTCCGCCACCCCCCGCAGATGGGTCGGCCAGGCGTCCTCCAGGCGCTGCAGACCGGTCCCGGTGAGCACGGCCAACGTGCCCCGGGCGTCGCTCGGGCAGGACTGCCGCTCGACGAGACCTTCCCGGGCCAGCCGGTCGACCAGCCTGGTGAGCCCAGACCGGCTGAGCAGCACCCGGTCGGCCAGCTCGGTCATCCGCAGCCGACGGTCCGGCGCTTCCGAGAGCTGCACCAGTACGTCGTACGACGGGAGCGGCAGGTCATGCTCGGCGACCAGCTCGGCCTCCAGGCTCCGGGTGACCTGGGCGTGCGCCCGCAGGAACATCCGCCAGGCCTGGAGTTCACCGGCGGTCAACGCTGTGGTCATCGGCACAGGCTAGTTGCACACGCACGGGTCCATCGGCGTTCTAGCCTGCCAGGCATGCGTAGTGCCAAGGACTTCTTCCGCCCGCTCGCCGTCGGTGCCCCCGAGCCGCTCCGGGAGATCGCCTGGCGACCCTCCCGGATGCTGCACTTCTTCGACCCGAGCAACGCCAAGATGGTGGCCAAGGTCCCGGAGCTCGCCAGCAAGGTCGACGTGCTGCTCGGCAACCTCGAGGACGCCGTGCAGGCCGCCAACAAGGAGGCGGCGCGGGCCGGCCTCGTGCAGGTCGGCCGGACCGCCGAGCTCGGTGACGCCCAGCTCTGGACCCGGATCAACTCCCTCGACAGCCCCTGGGCCCTGGACGATCTGACGACGTTGGTCACCGAGATCGGCGACCGCCTCGACGTCATCATGGTGCCGAAGGTCGAGGGTCCCGAGGACATCCACTACGTCGACCGGCTGCTGGCCCAGCTCGAGGCCAAGGCCGGGGTCCGCCGCCCGATCCAGGTGCACGCCATCCTCGAGACTGCCCGCGGCGTGGCGAGTGTCGAGGAGATCTGCGGAGCGAGCCCCCGCATGCAAGGCATCTCGCTCGGTCCAGCCGACCTGGCCGCCGACCGCCGGATGAAGACCACCCGGGTCGGTGGCGGCCACCCCGGCTACCTCGTCCGGCAGGACGCCGACGGGGACCGGGAGCGGCAGACCTACCAGCAGGACCTGTGGCACTACACCGTCGCCCGGATGGTCGACGCCTGCGCCATGCACGGCATCTACGCCTACTACGGGCCGTTCGGCGACATCAAGGACGTGCTGGCCTGCGAGGACCAGTTCCGCAACGCCTACCTGCTCGGCTGCGTCGGCGCCTGGTCCCTGCACCCGGTGCAGATCGACATCGCCAAGAAGGTCTTCTCCCCCGACCCCGCCGAGGTCGCCTGGGCCAAGCGCGTCATCGAGCAGATGGGCGACGGCACCGGCGCGGTGATGATCGACGGCAAGATGCAGGACGACGCGTCGGTGAAGCAGTGCCGGGTGGTCGTCCAGCTGGCGACCGACCTGGCTGCCCGCGACGCCGACCTTGCCGCGGCGTACGGGCTGTGAAGCCCCTGCGGTCGGTCCTCTACATGCCGTCGTCCAACAGCCGGGCGCTGGAGAAGGCCAGGACGATCCCCGCGGACGCGATCATCTTCGACCTCGAGGACGCCGTTGCTCCCGATGCCAAGGAGCTCGCCCGGGACCAGGCCTGCGCTGCCGTGGCCTCCGGGGAGTACGGCGGGAAAACGCTGACCATCCGGTGCAACGGCCTCGACACCCCGTGGGGGGCAGCCGATCTGCGCGCCGCGGCGGCTGCCGGACCGGCCGCCGTCGTGGTGCCGAAGGTCAGCGGCATCGAACACCTGCAGGCGGTGGTTGAGCTCGTCGGCGAGACGCCGATCTGGGCGATGATCGAGACGCCGGTGGCGGTCTTCGACGTGCGGGCCATCGCGGCCTACCCGCAGGTCGCGGCGCTCGTCCTCGGCACCAACGATCTCGCCAAGGAGCTGCGGGCGGCGCTCGTGCCCAGCCGGGCCCCGCTGCTGCCGCACCTCGCGACCGCGCTGCTGGCCGGTCGCGAGGCCGGCAAGGTCGTCCTGGACGGGGTCTACAACGACGTCAAGGAGCTGGCCGGCTTCGAGGCCGAATGCCGGCAGGGCAAGGAGTTCGGCTTCGACGGCAAGACACTGATCCACCCGACCCAGGTCGAGATCGCCAACCGGGTGTGGGCGCCGTCGGCCGACGAGATCGACCGGGCCCGCGCCGTCATCGAGGCCTTCACGGCCGCCGAGGCCGAGGGCCGGGGCGTGGTCGTGGTCGACGGCCGGATGGTCGAGAACCTGCACCGCGACAACGCCCTGCACACCCTGGCCACCGCCGAGGCGATCGCCGCGGTCGGCTGAGGACGCAGCCGGTCCACTGCGCACGTAACCTGAGAACGGCCCACCAGCGGGCCCCGATCGAGGACATGATGACGACAACACTGCCCACGTCAGAGCAACTGACAGCCGCCCTGGCGACAGTCGAGGACCCCGAGATCCGGCGGCCGATCACCGAGATCGGCATGGTGAAGTCCGCGGTCGTGGACCCCGACGGCACCGCCCGGGTGGCCATCTTCCTGACCGTCAGCGGCTGCCCGATGAAGGACACCCTGACCGAGCGGGTCACCGCCGCGGTCGGCGCCCTGCCGGGCGTGACGAGCGTGCGGGTCGAGCTCGACGTCATGAGCACCGAGCAGCGGCAGGCTCTGCAGACCCTGCTGCGAGGCGACAACCCGACCCGCGACATCCCGTTCGCACTGCCGGGCTCGCTGACCCGGGTGTTCGCGGTGGCATCGGGCAAGGGCGGCGTCGGCAAGAGCTCGGTGACGGTCAACCTGGCCGTGTCGATGGCCGCGAAGGGCCTGCGCGTCGGGGTGCTCGACGCCGACATCTACGGGTTCTCGGTGCCGCGGATGCTGGGCGTCGGGCACCGGCCCACCCAGGTCGAGTCGATGATCATGCCGCCGTCAGCGCACGGCGTGAAGGTCATCTCGATCGGCATGTTCACCAAGGACAACACCCCGGTCGTCTGGCGTGGGCCGATGCTGCACCGGGCGCTGCAACAGTTCCTCGCCGACGTCTACTGGGGCGACCTGGATTATCTGCTGATGGACCTGCCGCCGGGCACCGGCGACGTCGCCATCTCGGTCGCCCAACTGGTGCCGAGCGCCGAGATCCTGGTCGTCACCACCCCGCAGCTGGCCGCGCAGGAGGTCGCCGAGCGGGCCGGCTCGATTGCCCTGCAGACCCACCAGCGGATCGCCGGTGTGGTCGAGAACATGAGCTTCCTGCCGTGCCCGCACTGCGGCGACCGGATCGAGGTCTTCGGCTCCGGCGGTGGGCAGGCTGTCGCCACATCGCTGTCCCGCTTGCTCGGCGCCGAGGTGCCGCTGCTGGGCCAGATCCCGATCGACCTGCGGCTGCGCGAGGGCGGCGACAACGGCACACCGCTGGTGCTGTCCGACCCGGACAGCGCAGCGGCCAAGGAACTGCGACTGGTCTCGGACACCCTCACCGGCAAGCCGCGGGGCCTCGCCGGGATGTCGTTGGGGCTGGCCCCCGCCGGCCGGTAACCGCGCCGCTCAGGTCGTGTCGGGGTCCCAGGGCACCGGCTCACCGGGAGCGAGCTGGGCCGGCCGGACCGGGCCAGCGGCGACCACCACCGGTTCGGGTTCGTCCTCCAGCAGGTGTTTGCGGACGAACTCCCGCGGGTGCAGTGAGCGCAGGTCCAGGTCGCCGACCTCCGGCCCGAGTTCGGCCTTCAGCTCGTCGGTCATCCCCTTGAGGTAGACCCGGAGCTTGCGCAGGTTCTTGCCGGCATCCGCGGCAATGCCCGGCAGCCGGTCCGGCCCGAAGATGAACAGCCCGAGCAGCATCAGCACGCCGGCCTCCGGCCAACCCAGCCCACCGAACACGCGCTGCCTCCTCGTCGACCCTCAGCGTACGGCGGGGCGGCCCGCTCAGCCCGGCTTCTTGTCCTGCAGCACCAGCTTCGCGGTGCGGGTGTCGCTGCCGCGGACGTAGGTGACGGTGATGGTGTCGCCGACCTTGAACCCGCGCAACGTCACGATCAGCTGATCGACGCTCTGCACCGGCTTGCCGTCGAGCTTGGTGATGATGTCTTTGGCCTGCAGGCCGGCCTGCTGCGCCGCCCCACCGGACAGGACCTCGACCAGCTGTGCGCCGCGCTGGCCGTTGCCATCCGCGCCGACCGTCATGGCGTTCACGCCGATCACCGGGTGGGTCGCCTTGCCGGTGCGGATCAGTTGCTCGGCGATCGACCGCGCCTCGTCGACCGGGATCGCGAAGCCGACCCCAATGCTGCCGCTTTGCGTACCGCTGCCCGTGCTGCCGCCACCGAGGGTGGCGATCGCCGAGTTGATCCCGATCAACCGCCCGCGGCCGTCCACGAGCGCCCCGCCGGAGTTGCCCGGGTTGATCGCCGCATCGGTCTGGATCGCGTTGATCAGCGGTATTCCCCGCCCGCTGCCGTCTTCGCTGGGCACGTTGACCCGGCGGTTGAGGGCGCTGATGATCCCCGAGGTCACGGTGCCGGCCAGGCCGAGCGGCGAGCCGATCGCTACGACCGGGTCACCGACCACCAGGTTGGTCGAGCTACCGAGGGTGGCCGGCACGAGCGGCTCGCCGCCCGACACCTTGATGACCGCCAGGTCGGTCTCCGGGTCGCGGCCGACGATCGAGGCCGGGCGCTCACCCTTGTCGGCGCCGTTGAACGACACGGTGATCGTGCCGCCGACAGCGCCCGGCGCCACGACGTGGTTGTTGGTGAGGATGTAACCGTCCGAACGCAGCACGACGCCGGAGCCGGTCCCCCCGCCACTGCCGGTCGTCACCGAGATGTTGACGACGCTCTTGAGCACCCGCGCGGCGATCCCAGCGACCGAGTCGGGTGGTCGGCTGATCGCGCCGGCGTCGGTGCTGGCCGTCCCGAGGCTCGCGGCGGAGTCGGTGAGCCGGTTCGACGAGCGGTCCGAGCCGGCCCCCCGAGCGCCGAGGAAGCCACCGGCGGTGCCGGCGACCAGCGCGGTCGCGAGGACGGCGCCGGCCATCGCGAGGCCACCCCGACGTTGCTGGCCCGCCGGTGGGTTCGTCGACCCGATCGTGTCGGTGGGCCAGCCCCAGGCCGGCGGCGCACCTGCTGGCTGTTCGGCGGCCGGCGGGCCAGCCGTCGGCTCGGCGTACGGCTGGCCGTAGACCGTCGTCGGGTTGTCGTCGTGCTGGGGGGCCCCCAGGCCCTCTTCGGGGGCGCCCCAGGCGCCATCCGACGGCTGCGACCACCACGGCCCCGGTGGCGGGGTGCTGCCGGGCTCGGGGGTGCGGTCGGCGTCGTCGCTCATGGTGGTCGTCCTCCGGTGGGTCAGCTCTGCTTCCGGCAGCAGTCTGCCCACCTGCGCGTGAGGTCCGCGTGAGTCAGTGGAACGGGTTGAACCACGACCCGACCCGGGACAACCCGCGGCACAGCCGGTGCAGCACCCGGCCGTGCGGGGACGGCGCGAGATCGTGCGGTAGGGCCAGGACCGCGCCGCGGACCGTGCCGGCCGAGGCATCCGACAACACCGTCCAGGTCCGGCCGGCCCCCGACCAGACAACGCGCTCGGGGTTGGCATGCTGGGCCCAGACGGTCACCCGGCCCTGCCGTTCGCGGGCGAAGCCAGGGAGGTCGCCGGCCGTCCTGGTCCCCCGTTGGACGAACACCGACAGCGTCGACAGCCCGTCGGAGTAGGCGAGCTGCAGGACCTGCCCGTGCAGACGCGCCGCATAGAGCGACAGCCGCCCGGGCAATTCGGTCGGCGCCGGCCAGCCGTGCGCCCGCAGGCCATCGAGGTCGGCGGGCTCAAGCCGTTGCCCGACCGGTGCCAGCGGCCCCACGACCGCCACCTGGGCGTACGGCGGGGCAGCGGGTGGGGCGGCCGGGGCCACCCGGACGTGGACGAAGGAGCTGCTGTGCACCGGCCGGCCGGCGTCGTCGTAGACCTCGCGACGCAGGATCAGCGAGCTGGTGTCGTCGACCCAGAATCGCGCGGCGACCTCGCCTGCACCGCTGATGTCAGGGCGCCGCGCCTCGACGACGCGGGCGGACCGGCCGGCGCTGCGGCCCGGCCCGGCGACCCGTAAGGCGTAGTGCTCGGCCAGCAGGTCGATCAGCTGCTCGTCGAGACCGTCGGCGGGGATGCCGAACCTGACCGAGGTCCCCTCGCCGACGGGTCCGGCAGTGCGCAGCCGGGCGAGGGTGCCGCGCTCGGGGGAGTGCGAGACCTCCGCAACGGCCGAGCGCCGACTGCCGCCGTGCCAGCTGGCGAGGTCCTCGGCGCCGCTCCAGGTGCGCGTGCGGACCGCGTTCGCGGCGAGTCGGAGCAGGCCGAGCGCCTGGGCCTGGCTCGAATCGTCCGACCCCAACTGCGCGGGCGCGGCGAATGACGCGGGCGCGCCAGCCACCAACGCGCTGGTACCGGTGAGCAGGGCGAGAAGGCGCAGCCGCCTCACGGCGTCGATCGGAACGAGGCCGACAGCGTGTCGGCCTGGGCGAACGGGATCTCCGGGGTGGTCGAGGCGTAGTCGACGACGAAGGACGCGCTCGTCGGGTCGACCGGGGCGACCGTCCCGCGCGGCGGGGGTCCGCCGAGGGCCAGCGCGCCACCGAGGCCGAGCGCGACGAGGGCGCCACCGACGGTGCCGCGCCGCAGCCGGACCGACCGGCGGCGCGAGGCTCTCCGGACCGGCCGGGCCGGGCCGTGCGGGGTCGCCGCTGCCGGCCAGGACCAGTTCGCCTCAGCCATCGGCGCCGGGTCGCTGATGGCCAGAAGCCGGTCGCTGAGGGAGAGCCCCGGGGGCGGGCCGGCGAGGACGCGCAGTGACTGCTTAAAGCGCCGCTGGGCCTCCACGTCGGCCCGGCAGGGCAGACAGTGCGCGAGGTGGGCGAGTACCCGCTCGCGATGTGGATGGTCGAGCTCCCCGTCAACCAGGGCCGAGACCGAGGCCCCGAGATGGCTCGTCACGACCGCTCCGGCGCCGGGTCCAGCGGGGACGCCGGCAGGCCGGTCGGAGCCCGATGCGCCAGGGCGGCCCGCAGTTGCGTCCGGCCGCGGTGGATGCGGCTGCGCACGGTGCCAAGCTTGATGCCGAGGGTCGCCGCGATCTCGTCGTACGACAGGCCCTCGAGGTCACACAGCACGACGGCCGCGCGGAAGTCCGGTGGGAGGGCGTCGAGCGCGGCTTGGACGTCATGGTCGAAGTGCGTGTCGTCGTAGAGCTGGGCCGGGCCACGGTCGCCGCTCGCGAGTCGCTCGGCGTCGTCGGGCAGCGGATCGAAGCGGATCCGCGACCGGCGGCGGACCAGGTCGAGGAACAAGTTGGTGGTGATCCGGTGCAGCCAGCCCTCGAACGTGCCGGGCGTGTAGGTCGACAGCGAGCGGAAGACCCGGACGAAGACCTCCTGCGTCAGGTCCTCGGCGTCGTGCTGGTTGCCGGTCAGCCGGTAGGCGAGGCGGTAGACCCGCGCCGAATGGTTGCGCACCACGTCGTCCCAGGACGGCGGGGTCCACGGGTCGAGCGTGGTCTCGGGCTCCGTGCGGGCTCCCTCGGTAGGCGGTGTGCCGACAGCCAGCACGCCCGTGCTCCCCATGGTGCCCCGCCTCCCCTCCGACCGCGAACCCGTCAGCCGCCTAACGCATCACGATCCAGCGACGTTCCCCGATAGGCTGGCCGGCAGGCGATCAAGGGAGGCGCGCCATCGAGGCCAATGAGACCGGGCGGGGCACGACGGTGGCCGGCATGAGCGGGCGCAGCGAGGCCGGTGGACGCGGGGGCGGGAGCGCCGCCGCGTTGACCTCCTGGGTCGACGGGTGGTTGCCCGAGGAACCCTTCCTGGCTGCTGCTCGGCAGCGGGCCGCCGAGGTCGGGGTCGCGGCGGTGGACGCTGCGTCGGGCAGTGTCCTGCGGCTGCTCGCCGCGGTCACGGGCGCCCGGGCGGTCGTCGAGCTGGGGACCGGCGCGGGGGTGTCGGCCCTGTGGCTGCTCAGGGGCATGCGCCCGGACGGCGTCCTGACCTCCGTCGACCCCGAGGCCGAGCACCAGCGGCTCGCCCGCCAGTCCCTCGTCGAGGCCGGCTACGGCTCGGGGCGGGTCCGGCTCATCGCCGGTCGGGCCCTCGAGGTGCTCCCACGGCTGTCCGACGGGGCCTACGACCTGGTGTTCTGCGACGCCGCCCGGTCGGAGAACGCCGACTACCTCGCGGCCGCATTGCGGCTGCTGCGCACGGGTGGGGTCGTGGTCTTCGCCGGTGTGCTGGCCGGCGGCCGGGTGGCAGATCCGAGCGCCCGGGACCCCGACACCGTCTCGCTCCGGGAGCTGACTCGACTGGTGCGCGAGGAGGCCCGGCTGGTGCCGGCGCTCGTGCCGGTGGGCGCCGGCCTGCTCGCCGCAGTGGTCGTGGAGCCGCTGTCGTCGTGAGCCCGGCCACAGCCGGGGTCTTCCGCCGATCATGGAAGTAGTGCGGCGTCGCCACGCTCAAATGATCAGCACAAACTCCATGATCGGCGGGGCGGGCGGGTGGCGCGGCGACCATAGGAGCAGGGAAGCGGGGCCCGATTCGTCGGTGGGGCGAGCCTGCGAGCGTGGCCCGCTCTCACCGCGGG
>JAYSQK010000443.1:0-6033 GCA_043721555.1 Frankiales bacterium | reverse complement strand
ACGATCGCGATGTGGCCCTTGTCCAGGGCCTCGGAGATGCGGCCGGGGGTCACGTCGATGATCCGCGCCTTGCCGTGCACCGAGTCGGTGATCACCCCGGCCTGGCTGCCGGTGAAGGACCGGGCCGACAGCCCGAGCGACTGGATCGCCATCGCGAGCAGGGCCATCGAGATCCGCTCGCCGGCAGTGAGCAGCATGTCGAGCTCGCGGCCCGGCGGCAGCGGGGAGACCTGCTGGGCGAGCGCCAACAGGTCGTCGGTCGTGTCGCCCATGGCGCTCACGACGACGCAGACGTCGTGCCCGGCCTTGCGGGTGGCGACGATGCGTTCGGCCACCCGCTTGATGCGTTCCGCGTCGGACACCGACGATCCGCCGTACTTCTGCACGACCAATCCCATGAGTCCAGCCTACCGGCGCTTGGACGCCCGTCCGGCCGAGCAGCGCGGCGCCGTCACCCGTCGTACGCCGCGAACAGGCGGCTCCCACCGGTCTGCTTGGCGACCGTGGCGAGGGCGCCCCGGTTGTTGGCGCCCCCGGCGGCGCAGGTGGCGTCGCAGCCGTCCGCGTAGCCGATGAGGACGTTGCCGCGACTGTCGACGGTGCTGCCCATGAAGTCGAGCAGGTTGCGGCACGGGTTGCTGCCGCCGCCGAGGAAGATGCAGCCCTTCTGGACCGGGTCGCCGACCGGGTTGGCCTGCGTCGTGCTCCAGCTGCGGCCGCCGTCGAGCGTGGTCGAGGTGTAGAGGTCCCAGGTGCCTGCGAAGCCGGCGGCCTGGTCGTCGCCCGGCGTCGTCGTACCGAGGAAGGCGAAGGTCGCCCGGTCGTCGTCACCGGCCACCACCCGCGGGAACTGGACGTTCTTGATCCGGCCACCGGAGACGTCGTACGGCGCGCTGAAGGCCCCGCCGCGGCGCACCGAGACCGACGGCGAGGTGCCACCGGAGCCACGGCTCTGTGCGAAGCCGAGGTAGGCCGTGCCCGCCGCGCCGATCCCGATCGCCGGGTCGCTCTCGGACTGGGTGGTGCTGCCCGGCACCGTCTGCACGGTCCAGGTCAGGCCGTTGTCCCTGCTGACCGAGACGCCCTGCTTGCCGCCGCAGTCGCCGTTGGGGACGTAGGCCGTCCCGTCCGGCGCGACCATCACATGGCCATGCAACCCGCCGCAGTCCAGTGCCGAATAGATCGGTACGCCGGGGCCGTAGCTGCGGCCGCCGTCGTGCGAGGCGGCGCACTCGGCGCTCACGACGGCCTGCGCGCAGTAGTAGGTGATGTCGGGATAGCCGACACCGACGCCGGTCGGGGTGGCGGCGAACGGCCCACCACCGACGGTCTGGTGGTCGGCGACCGTGCCGACACCGCAGCCGATCGGGTTCTGCGTCCAGCTCTCGCCGTCGTCGTCGGAGGAGGCCATCAGCGAACACGCGCCGAGCAGCTGCGAGACGAACGTGCGGTTGGTCCGGTGATCGGTGAACAGGATCGGATCGAGACCCTGCGCCGAGGTGAGGGTCGAGCTCTTGTCAGTGAAGCTCGCCCGGCCGGCCGGGTCGAAGCCGACCCGAAAGGTCCGCAGCCCGGACTGGTACATCGCGTTGCCGGTCTTCCAGTCGCTGCCGATGGACGGCTCACCGGCGTCGTTGCTGCCGGCGAGCGCGGTCGGTGCGTGCGTCACGACGTACGACGCGGCACCGGTCGCCGCGCCCGAGCTCGGTGCGCCGGCCACGATCGCGGTGGCGGTGAGGGCCGCGACCGCGAGGGACCGGGAGCGGCGTGTTCGGCATGGCAGGTGGAGGTGCACGGGGGCTCCTGATGACAGGGCGTCCGGCGGGGCACGGCTGGGCGCGGGCGACGAACTGGCACACCCGCGCGACGCACCGGTGTGTCCGTTCTGAGCACTCTGCACCAATTGTGCTGAAATCGCCAGCGCCGGGTCGCTGCCGAGGTCGCCCTCCCGGGTCGCCCTCCCGGGTCGCCCTCCAGGGATCTGGACACGGAAGCTTGGGCACCTGCGCAAAGATCATCCGGGTGCCCCAGCTTCCGTGGATCTTGGCGAAAGGGGTGGTGAAGGCCTCGGGGACCACTTCCCCCGTCGTACGACGAGTTGGAAGCCGACATTCCATGACATACAGGGCCACGGCCACGGGGGAAGTGGGCCCCGCCGAGCCCGGCCGCCACCCGGTGATCCGCTGTCTGCCGACAAGCACGACCACAACAGCAGCAAAGGCTCAACCCTTGAGGCGACGCCGAGCGCGTCCGAGCGTGGCCCGCAGCATGCACGCGGCCGCTTCCCTGTTGTTGTGGTCGCTGCGCTGCACAGCGAGCTCTCGCAAGCACCCCTTGATCCACGGAAGCTCGGGCACCTCCGCAACGATCATCCGGGTGCCCCAGCTTCCGTGGATCACCCGGGGTACGGCGTACCGGTCAGCCGAAGGCGCCGCTTGGCAGGTACGGCGACAGCGGCCCGAGCGCCCCCTGCCGGCAGACGACCCCACCGGGCCGCAGCGCCAGCCGGGCCTCGACCACCAGGTCGATGGCCCACTGCTGCTCGCCGGTCAGCCATTCGACCTCCGCCGGCCCGTCGAGCTCGGCGAGGGCGGTCCAGAGCAGCCGCCGCGCGGCGTCCTCTGTCGTCGCGGCCACCGAGACGACGTAGTTGCTCCGGACCAGGGCGAAGCCGCGTCCGGCCGGGACGTCCGTGACGAACGAGGTGACTCCGTTGGCATGGGCGTACTCCCACTCCGGCCGCATCGCCGCGCCGCGCAGGGCCGTCGCAACCGTGTCCGCGAGGTCGGCGTCCTCGAGCGTGCCCCGACGTACGCCGTGGACCGCTGGCAGCCTCGACCGGTCGACGGCGCCTTTCGCGCTCAGCGACGGCAGCAACGTGAAGCCGGCCCGCTGATAGCGCCGCAACGCCAGCGGATCGGTGCTGGCCATCAGGTAGGCGCCCCGCTCGAGGTCGGCGGTGGTCATCGAGCGCTCCAGCAGCTGCCGGCCGATGCCGAGCCCCTGCTCGCTCGGCGTGACCACCAGCAGGGACAGGAACCAGATCTGCGCGCGCCGCATCGACAACGCGACGCCCACCAGCTCACCGCCCCGCTCGGCGGCCCAGGAGCCATCAGGGTCGGTCGCGATCAGGTGGGCGATCCGGTTCCGGCCACGACCGGTCTGCTCGTCGTCCGGCTCCTGGACCGGCTCGCCGGTGCGCCGGTCGAGATCGGCAAAGGTCTTCTCGGTCAGCAACTGCGCCGCCACGACGTCGGCGGCGGCCAGGGGACGGAGCTCGATATCGGCCATGCCGCGACCGTAGCGAGCCGGGCAACCGGGTTGCACCGCCGACATAAAGCGCGTCAGACGTCGACCTGCCGGCGGCCCTCGAAGGCCCGGCCGAGCGTCACCTCGTCGGCGTACTCGAGGTCGCCGCCGACCGGCAGCCCGCTGGCCAGGCGGGTCACGCGCATCCCCATCGGCTTGACGAGCCGGGCCAGGTAGGAGGCGGTCGCCTCGCCCTCGAGATTGGGGTCGGTGGCCAGGATGAGCTCGACGATCGTGCCGTCGGCCAACCGGGCCATCAGCTCGCGTACCCGTAGGTCGTCCGGCCCGATGCCCTCGATCGGCGAGATCGCCCCTCCTAGCA
Source organism: Frankiales bacterium (assembly GCA_043721555.1). Taxonomy (GTDB): domain Bacteria; phylum Actinomycetota; class Actinomycetes; order Mycobacteriales; family SCTD01; genus JAYSQK01. Next base: position 2,402 of record JAYSQK010000443.1, on the reverse strand, counting down.
CGTGATAACGACCGCGGAACTCGCGGGTCTTCTCGACGGCGACGACGTCCTTGGGCTCCTCGACCACACAAATCACGGTGAGGTCACGGCGGGGGTCGCGGCAGACCCGGCACTCCTCCTGCTCGCTGACGTTGCCGCAGATCCGGCAGAACCGGACCTTGTCCTTGACCTCGGTGAGGGCCGCGACGAGGCGCCGGACGTCAGTGGGGTCGGCTGAGAGCAGGTGGAAGGCGATCCGCTGCGCGCTCTTCGGGCCGACGCCCGGCAATCGGCCGAGCTCGTCGATGAGGTCCTGAACCGCGCCTTCATACATCGGCGGTCCGCTACATCCCGAGCCCGAGGCCGCCCATCGCGCCGGTCACCGGGCCCATCGTGGTGGCTGCCAGCTCCTGCGCCTGCCGGACCCCGTCGCGGATCGCGGCCAGCACGAGGTCCTCCAGGCTCTCCACGTCGTCCGGGTCGACCGACTTCGGGTCGATCTTCAACGAGAGCACCTCGCCAGCACCGTTGAGCGTGACCGTGACGAGACCTCCGCCTGCTGTGCCGATGACCTCGGCCGCCGCGAGTTCGGCCTGAGCCGCGGCCATCTGCTGCTGCATCTTCTGCGCCTGCTTCATCAGCTGCTGCATGTTGGGCTGGCCGCCTGGCTTCATGTCCGCTCCCGTGCTGGGCCTGTGGTCGCGGTGAGCCTACGGTCCGGCGCCGGACCGGCCGGGCATCAGCCGAGTCACGGGAGCGTCACGGTCGCGCGTCATCTGCAGCGGTGCGGGCCCGGCCCTGCTTCACTGCGATCACGCGGGCACTCTGCTGCCCGGCACCGACCTATCACAAACCCTCGAGGGGAGCGCCGTGAGCGCACACCGCACCGCCAGAAGGATCCTGCCCGTCCTGCTCGTGACCGCGCTTGGCGCCGCCGCCTGCGGCGGGAGCACGACCACCAACACCAAGCCCAAGGTCGCCGCCAAGGCGGCGGTCAAGGACGGCGGCACGCTGACTTACGGCGCCGACCAGGAGCCCAGCGGATACAACAACAACACGTCGAAAGACAACTCCACCGCGGCCGGCAACATCGACGAGTCGATCCTGCCGAGCGTCTACCGGACGCACCCGGACTACACGGTGCAGCTCGACAAGGACTTGATGGTCTCCGCCGAACTGACCTCGCCCGAGCCAGAGACGATCACCTACAAGATTCGTCCCGAGGCCAAGTGGTCCGACGACGTGCCGGTCGACGCCAAGGACTTCATCTTCGCCTGGACCGCTCAGAACGGCACCAACAAGAAGTACGACGTCGCCGGCACCCAGGGCTACGAGGACATCGCCTCCGTCCAAGGCTCGGACAGTGACAAGACCGTCACCGTCGTGTTCAAGAAGAAGTACGCCGAGTGGCGCGGCCTGTTCAGCAACCTTATCCCTGCGCACATCGCGCAGAAGGACCCCAAGGGTGTCGTCGAAGGCTGGAACAACGGCTTCAACAAGGGGATCCCGGTCTCGGCTGGCCCGTACCTGTTCGGTGCCCTCAAGCCGACCGACAGCCTCACGTTGACCCGCAACGACAAGTACTTCGGGCCGAAGGCGCACCTCGACACGATCGTCCACCGGTTCCTGCCGGAGTCGACGACCCAGCCGGATGCGCTCAAGAACGGCGAGGTGCAGCTGATCTACCCCCAGCCGCAGCTCGACCTGGTCGCCCAGGTCAAGGCGATCCCAGCAGTCACGAGTGAGATCAACTTCGGCCTGTCGTTCGAACACTTCGACTTCAACACCAAGACCCCCGGCCTCGGGGACGTCGCGGTCCGCAAGGCGATCGCCATGGGTCTGGACCGCGCGTCGATGCTCAAGCGCACCGTCGCGCAGTTCGACCCCAAGGCGAGCGTGCTCGGCAACCGGATCTACCTGACCGGCCAGCCGGAGTACAAGGACCAGGCCGGCGACTACGGCAAGGGCGATGTCGCCGGGGCCACCAAGGCCCTCGAGGCAGCCGGCTACGCCAAGGGCGCGAACGGCACCTACGCCAAGGGCGGCAAGGCGTTGTCCTTCCGGTTCTCCACCACGGCCGGCAACAAGCTCCGCGAGACCCAGGGCGAGCTGTTCAAGACCCAGATGAAGGCCATCGGCATCGACATCAAGATCGACAACTCGAAGGCCGCAGTCCTGTTCGGGGAGCGGCTGCCGAAGGGCAACTTCGACATCGCCGACTTCGCCTGGGTGGGCACGCCGTTCGCCACTGCCAACAAGTCGATCTACGTGACTGGCGGCGGGCAGAACTACGGCAAGGGTTCGGACCCCAAGGTGGATGAGCTGCTCAACCAGGCCGGCGCCGAGCTCGACGACGCCAAGCGGACCGACCTGCTCAACCAGGTCGACCTGCAGCTCTGGCAGGACATGGTCACGATCCCGCT
>JAYSQK010000442.1:0-7032 GCA_043721555.1 Frankiales bacterium | reverse complement strand
TCGAAGAAGACATTCGGCTTTCCGTTCAGCGCGGGCGTGATGCGCAGTCCCGCAAAGTTGACTGTGCGACTGTTCGGGTTCCTGATGTCGAACTTGTTTCCATGCGACGCTGCGTTCCGCAAATGCCGCAGGACATGGAACTCGTCGGGCTCTTGGTCAGCCAGTGAGTAACCCAAAGACCGCAGGTCGTCGGCGACGGTGGTCACGATCATCGCAGCAACCGTCCGCAGATAGAGCAGGTTGAACGCCGCGGGGTCCGCCTCAGCCGCCGCGAAGGCGGCATCCAGCTTAAGAGTGACCTGGGAACCGTCGGGGCGACGCAGACCGATCTGGTGGTAGTCAGCGGCGCGGAGCCGTTCACGTAGATCGGGCGCTTGCAGTAGCAGCAGCCCCGTGGACATGACCGCGTACACGTCGACCATGGCGTCGATTCGGTCAACAACGCTGGGGGGATCTGTCATAGCGGCAGTCTGAAGGATGCGGCGACTCTTGGTCCTGAAGGGAGCAAACTCAAAATTCTTTGCGCAGGTCAGAGGGCTTGTGGCCGCTCTGCCTGGGCCGAGTAAGCAGGTGCGCCGGACGCCTTCAGCGCTTCAGTCGCAGCTTTGCAAGTGCATGGTGGGGCTGGGCAGCGACACAGCCGGTTCGATCCGGATCCCGACCAGCCCGTGCAGAACCGTCGGGCTGAACCCACCTAAGCCTGCAGTAGGTGTCGCCGGCAGGCTTCTCTATACCACTGGTGTGCGCCCTACCTTTTCTATAATCTTAAGTAAGGCTTGCCAAGCCTGATAGATCTGTTCCAGAGCCACAGCCTGAATAGGCTCCTCGAGCTCCTCCTTGAGCTTGCTCGCTATAACATCCGTGTATGCCGTGACAGCTTGGACGAGCTCCCCTCCGAGTAGGTCGGAGTCTCGCCGAGAGTCTGCCCGCATGTCACGAAGCCGTTGATCCACGACGGTGCGAACATACCTGCTCCCGCGGACGGCGTGCCCGGCTTGATGTTGCAGTTCGCCGGCAGCAGCGGTCATTCGGCGCAAAGCGTCGTACCTCTCAACATGCTTCTTGCGTAGAACCTCAAGCACGCCTGCTCTACTCAACTCGTTGCGATGGTCGACAATTTTCAGCAACAAGCCTGTCATCAGGCTTCCGGCAGCAGTACAGCCAGCTCCCACGGCTGCCAAGGCTGCAGCGTTCATGTCGCGAAGTCTGCCGCACAGTCGCCCAGCGCAAAATGAGTGCCTGCTTCTGCGTGCCGATTGTCGCCTGCCAGGAGCATGGGACCGCTGAGGGTGTAGTTCTGCCACGGTCATGGGACCACCGTCCTGCCAGTTATGGGACCACCTGCGTGTCGCCTCGGACGAGGCCGTGTGGGCTGGTCTCGGGTCGCTGCTAAATGCCACACAAGCCCGAGCTGCCGAACGACCTTGCGTTGATGCTGGTACCGCAGGTAGGCCGGCTCCGTGACACCGACGACCGGGCGTTGCCTTGGCGCTCACCGATCCCGCAGTCGCTCTACGGACGAACGTCAGTAGTGCTTCGTCCCGTTGAGCGGGATGTCCGGAAGCAGAGCTTCGAAGAAGTCATCGAAGTCTGGGCCCAACGGCTTGAGGGCGACGTAGGCCGACAACGCTGGTCGGCCATCGACTTGAACGGAGCCCGCCACGTCCGGAACCGGGCGCTCTAACCGCTCGACCTCCATGGGCGCGAAACGCAGCACGACCGCTGCGGGATCCGGATAGGCCTCCGGCGCAGACTAGGCGGGGCTCCGCCCGGTTCGTCAGCAGCACGGCCGGTCAGTGCCGAACAACCTCGCTGAGGGCGAAGAACCGCTTGACCAGACGCCGCCCCCCCCTCGCCGAGACCCGAGCAGTCGGGTTCGACCCCCCAGTGATCCTGTTCGCCCTGGCGGCACTGATCGTACGGAGGCACGTGGCCATCATGTTGGCCTGCCTCGCCTTCGGGCTCAGAAGATGCGGGCTCCTCGTCGGCGCCCATACAAACAACGTTCGCCAACTCTGTTCACCTGACCTCGACGGCATCCTGCATCAGGATTGTGCAACCTCGTCCTGCTCTGCCACCAACACCACCACCAACTCCACGACCAACAACACTGGCTCAGCTGCACCAACAACCGGACGATGACCCCAGCCGGCTGGCTCGACCCCCTCACCGACAACCCCCTGATCGAACAAGCCGCCGGACCACCCAGATGACCCCGCCCCACCGGCCCAGCACCCACTGGGCCACACAGCCGTGCCCGCGGCAGCCGAACAGCGCCGGGGCGACCTGCTGATTCGGAGGTGGCCGACCACGAGGTCCCCGGAGTCCCGCCAGGCCCTTGGTCGAAGGCACCGGGTGACCGGCCCCGGGAGTTGCGCCACCGGCAAGGCGTCGAGCGGCTAGGCTGCCCGTGCCGCATCGACGGGGACGAGTAACACCGGACGCAGCCGCGAGCGACCTGGGGACGGTGCGAGCCCAGGGGCCTGGCCGGTGTGAAGATCACCCCTGAGTGGCACTGCACGACCAGAGTGGAGGCCTGTTGTGGGCCTCAAGAAGGGTGGTACCGCGGGGCCTGACGGCTTCGTCCCTTCGTCGAGCGTCACCGACGAAGGAGCAGCCACGATGCGCACGCTGACCGCGGGGGTCGACCTGCCCGCCCTCGAGCATGAGGTGCTGGCGCGCTGGGAGGCGGGTCAGATCTTCGAGCGCAGCCTCGAACAGACCGCTGACGGTGTTCCTTGGGTCTTCTACGAAGGCCCACCGACCGCCAATGGCAAACCCGGCACGCATCACGTCGAGGCGCGGGTCTTCAAAGATCTGTTTCCCCGCTTCCAGACGATGCGGGGCAGGCACGTGCCGCGCAAAGCGGGCTACGACTGTCACGGCCTGCCGGTCGAGCTCGCCGTCGAAAAGGAGTTGGGCTTTCTCGGGAAGGGCGACATCGAGGCCTACGGCGTCGCCGCCTTCAACGAAAAGTGTCGGGAGAGCGTGCTGCGGCACGTCGGTGAGTTCGAGGTCTTGACCCACCGGATGGGCTATTGGGTCGACATGTCCGCGGCCTACAAGACGATGGACGCGAGCTACATCGAGAGCGTCTGGTGGTCACTGCAGCAGATCCACGCACAGGGGCTCCTCGTCGAGGATCACCGCGTCGCGCCGTACTGCCCGCGCTGTGGCACCGGCCTGTCCGATCACGAGGTGGCGCAGGGCTACCAGACAGTCACCGACCCCAGCGTCTACGTCCGCTTCCCGATCACGAGCGGCCCACTCGAACAACTCGGCGCCGCGCTGCTCGTCTGGACGACGACCCCCTGGACCCTGGTCAGCAACACTGCCGTGGCCGTGCACCCGGAGACGACGTACGTCGTGGCGCGGACCGGCACGGAGGTGTTGATCGTCGCTGAAGCCCTCGCCGCGCAGGTGCTGGGCGACCACGAGGTGCTGGAGCGCTTCCCGGGGCGGGCGCTGGAGCACACGACGTACGCGCGCCCGTTCGACTGGTTGCCGATCCCCGGTGCGCACTTCGTCGGGCTCGCCGAGTATGTGACCACCGACAGCGGCACCGGGCTGGTGCACCAGTCTCCCGCATTCGGCGCAGAGGACATGCAGGTCGCCCGCAAATACGGCCTGCCGGTGGTCAACCCGGTGCGCGCCGACGGCACATTCGTCGAAGATCTGCCGCTGATCGGCGGAGTCTTTTTCAAACAGGCCGACCGGGCGTTGGCCGACGATCTCGCTGCACGCGGGCTGCTTTACCGCGAGACCGCCTACGAGCACCCCTATCCACACTGCTGGCGCTGCGACACGGCGCTGCTCTACTACGCGCTGCCGTCGTGGTACATCCGCACAACCGCGAAAAAGGACCGCCTGCTGGCGGAGAACGACAAGACCGACTGGCATCCCGCGACGATCCGGCACGGCCGCTACGGCGATTGGCTCGACAACAATGTCGACTGGGCGCTGTCGCGAAACCGCTATTGGGGAACCCCGCTGCCAGTCTGGCGTTGCCCGGACGGCCACGTCACCGTTGTCGGCTCGCTGGCCGAGTTGTCGTCGCTGTCCGGCCATGACGTCAGTGCCCTCGATCCGCACCGGCCCTTTGTCGACGACGTGACGTTGGCCTGCACCACCTGCGGCGCCGAGGCCCGTCGGGTGCCCGAGGTCATCGATTGCTGGTACGACGCCGGCTCGATGCCGTTCGCCCAGGTCGGCTATCCGCATTCGGGGGTCGAGCCGGCATATCCCGCGCAGTTCATCGCCGAAGCGATCGACCAGACCCGCGGCTGGTTCTACACCTTGATGGTCATCGGCACGCTTGTATTCGACCGGTCCAGCTACGAGACGGTGCTGTGCCTCGGACACATCCTGGACGGCGAAGGCCGCAAGATGAGCAAGCATCTGGGCAACGTCCTCGACCCGTTCGAGCTGATGGAGCGCCACGGCGCCGACGCCCTGCGTTGGTACATGCTCTGCGGCGGCAACCCCTGGTCGGCGCGACGGGTCACCCACGAACAGGTCGAGGATGTCGTCCGCAAGATCCTGCTGACCTACTGGAACACCGCGTCGTTCCTCACCCTGTACGCCGGGGCGAACCGCTGGACACCCGAGCAGAGCGCGCCGCCGGTCGCCGAACGCCCGCTGATGGACCGGTGGGCGCTGTCGGAGGTGCACGCCACCGCGGTGGAGGTCACCGAAGCCCTCGAGGAGTTCGATTCCTTGCGCGCGGGTCGGCGACTCACCCAACTCATCGATGACCTGTCGAACTGGTATGTCCGGGTCTCCCGCCGACGATTCTGGGCCGGCGATCCGGCCGCGCTCGCCACGTTGCACGAGTGCCTGCACACCGTGACCCTGCTGCTCGCGCCGTTCACCCCGTTCATCACCGACGAGGTCTGGGACGCGCTGTACGCCGGGGGCGGACGACCGGACTCGGTGCATCTGGCCCGGTGGCCGGAGCTCGGCACGGACCTGGTCGACAGCGAACTCGCCGCGCAGGTCGCCCTGACCCGGCGCCTGGTCGACCTCGGCCGAGCCGCGCGCGCCGAGTCCAAGACCAAGACCCGGCAGCCGCTCGCCCGGGCGCTCGTCTCGGCCGGTGGCTGGACCACATTGCCGCCTGAGTTGCGGGATTTGGTGAAGTCCGAGCTCAACGTCCTCGCGCTCGAGGGGCTGTCCGGTGGCCTTGTCGACGTGACGGTCAAAGCCAACTTCCGGACCCTGGGCAAGCGCTTCGGCAAGGGCGTCCAGGCAGTCGCCGCGGCCATCGCCGCCGCCGAACCCGGTGCGCTGGCCGCGGCGCTGCGGGCGGGCACAGCGACGGTTCAGGTCGATGGCGCCGCCGTCCCGCTCGGGCTCGACGAGGTCGTCGTCACCGAGACGCCCCGCACCGGCTGGGCGGTTGCGAGCGGTCAAGGGGAAACCGTCGGGCTGGACCTCGCGCTGACCCCGGCGCTGCGCCGGGCCGGGCTCGTCCGGGACGTCGTACGGCTGGTGCAGGAGGCCCGCAAGGCAACCGGCCTGGATGTGACCGACCGAATCGAATTGTGGTGGCAGGGAGAGGGCGAGCTGGCCGAGGCGCTGGCTGCCGGCACGGCGCAACTCGCCGAGGAGGTGCTCGCAGTGAGCGTCCTGCGGGCCCGGCCCACCGCGCCGCTGCGCCGGCACACCGAGGACGAGCTCGGGCTGCAGTTCTGGCTGCGGCTGGCCGGCGGCTGACGGGTTCACCCGAACAGCCCCGTCAGGCCCGGCACCTGCCGTACCGAAGGTCTTTGTGACACCAACGCACTGCGCCACGCGGCGCAGCGACGCCAGGAGGCCCCGGTGACCATGCACACGATTGAGCTCAACGCCCCGAAGCCGGTGCACAGGTCGTTCCGGCTCTCCCGCAGCGGCGACGAACTCGCGTTGCAGAGTCAGGTGCGTCCGGCGTTGGTCCTGCCCGAGCGGGAGGGCCGCGCCCTGCTCGCAGCCGCCCAGCGGGAGGACGTGTCACGAGGCGGGCGGTTCTCAGCCGGTCCCGCCGGGATCCAGCTGTGGAGCGGCCCGTGGGAGGGCGCCGGCGGCAGCCGCGGCGACGCCCAGCACCTCGGCTCCGTCGACTGGAGCTACGACACCCCGATCCGGCACTACATCACCGTCTACCGGGTGCTCGTGACCTCCTCCGGGGTGACGGCCGAGCACACCACGGCCAGCATCCTCGAGCAGGTACTGGCCCTGGCCGGCATCGACGCCCGCGGGGACGTGCTGTCGCTGCCGGTGCCGCCGCCCCGCGATCCGTTCCGGAGCGCACTGCGCCGCCAGATGTGACCAACGGCGTGCTCGCCGTACGGCCAGGATTGCCGCCCCACCGACAGTAGGAATTGTCGGAGGCGCCGTGCACAGTGGGGGCATGGTCACCAACCCGCCCCCCCGCTCCGCCGCGACGCCACTTCCCGGCAGTCATCGGGCCGCCGCGCCCGCCTCGACACCGGCCGGTCCGGTCGACGGGCAGGACCGTGCCATCGTGACGTTGGTGCTGCGCCGCCGGGGCACCTTGCCCGACGGGGGTGGCCCGCTGCTGAGCCGCACCGAGCTGGCCGAGCGCGCCGGCGCAAACCCAGCCGACATCTCGCTGGTCGTCGGGCTGCTGCAGGCGCACGGCCTCGAGGTGCTCAGTGCGCCCGAGGACACCGCGGCCGACCGGCTGGTGCGGGTGACCGGTCCGGTCAGTGTGCTGGCGGCGTTGTTCGGCACCAGCCTGGAGCTGGTTGCCAGCGCGGACCCACGATCGGGCTCAGCCGTGACCCATCGCCAACGCACCGGCGAGCTGATGCTCCCGGCCGAGCTCACCGACGTCGTGACCGCGGTGCTGGGCCTGGACGACCGGCCGCAGGCGCGACCGCAGTTCCGCGTCGCGCACGCCGCCGTAGCGCAGCGCTCCTACACCCCGTTGCAGCTCGGCCATGCCTACCGCTTCCCAGCCGGCACCGACGGATCCGGGCAGAGCCTGGCCATCGTGGAGCTCGGTGGCGGCTTCGGTCCGGCCGACCTGAC
>JAYSQK010000441.1:0-2707 GCA_043721555.1 Frankiales bacterium | reverse complement strand
GCCCAAGCAGACGGTCAACATGACCTCGACCACCCCCGCCACCTACCTGCTCGGCTCGACCAGCGACCTGTGGGGCACCACGTGGACACCCAGCCAGCTGGGCAACCTCAACTTCCGAGTCAGGGTGATCGACGTCGACGACACCGGGAACAAGGGTTTCTCGCTGGACTACGTCGGGGTGAAGGTCACCTACCTGCCGTGAGCCGTCGGGCTAGCGGTCCCTCCACAGCAGCACCAGACCGCGGTCGTCGCTGCTCCCGGCGGCGACCCGGTTGACCAGCAGCGGGCCGCCACCGGCAAAGCCCCGCGGGACGAGGCGCTCGGCCTCACCGAGCAGCTTGTCGATGCCGACCGACAGGTCACGGCCGGGCACCTCGACGAGCCCGTCGGTGTAGAGCAGCAACGCGTCCCCCGGCCGCAGGACGCCGCCGGATCCGACGTACCTCACGTTGGGGAGCAGGCCCAGGGCGATGCCGTGAGCGTCGACGAGGCCCCACCGTCCGCTGCCGGCGTCGAAGTGGGCGACCGGCGGGTGCCCGGCCGATTCGACGGAGTAGCGGCCGTCGACCAGGTCGACCACGAGATGCACAGCGGTGGCGAAGCCTTCGTCCCACTCCTGACGCACCAGGTAGGCGTTGGCGGCCGACAGGAAGTGCTCGGGTGATTGCGATCCGAGGAGGCCGCCGAGGGCGCCGGACAGCAGCAGCGCCCGGGTCCCGGCGTCGACCCCTTTGCCGGACACGTCGACGAGCGACACCTCGAATTGCCGGCCGTCACCGGTGAGCGCGCCCACCACGAAGTCGCCGGCAAATGGGCCACCGCCGGCCGGTTTGATGATGGCGTCGGCGTTCCAGCCGGCTGGGAGCTGAGGCAGCTGACCCTGCTGCAGGAGCCGCGCGCGCAACTCGAGCAGCACCGAATTGCCACGCAGGCCGCCGAGGCCGGTCTCGTCGCTGGACCGGGCCAGCTCGTAGGCCACCAGCGCGGTCGCCGCGACGACCACGATGACGCCGGGTGGGGTGTACTCGGAAGCCGGCATCAGCAGGAAATAGCTGGCGACCACGAACGCGACGACGGCACATAGGCGTAGGAACGCCCGGCGGCCGAGCAGCAGCGCCCCGCCGAGCAGCGGCAGCACCTGGAAGCCCGGTGGGAACCACCTGGCCCCGACCTGCACCGCGGCCAGCAGCGCCGCCAACGACAGCAGCACGAGCAGCCCGAGGGCCAGCGACTCGTGCGGCGGGTTGGTGCGGACCCGGGTGATCGTCCGCGGAAGCGCGCCGACCAACCGATCCGCGAGCCGCGGGACGTGCAGGCGCCTGCTCATGATGATCGGCAGACTAGCGGCGGCGCGCGGGGCCGCGGGTCAGCTCAGGCGGGCTGACAGTGCGGGCACCAGAACAGGTTGCGCGCCGCCATCGTCTGCGTCCGGACCTCGGCGCCGCACCGGCGGCACGGCAGTCGGGCCCGCCGGTAGACGTAGTGGGCGTCCTCGCGCGTCACCCGGCCGGACCCGCGGGCCCGGTCCTCGCGGTCAGTCGTCACGATCCGGCCGGTCTTCACGCCGGCCCGCATCAGGACCCGCAGGTCGGCCCACAAGGCGTCCCAGACCGGACGTCGTACGTCGTGACCGGGGGTGAACGGTGACAGGCCGCCGCGGTAGAGCACCTCGGCGCGATAGACGTTGCCGACGCCGGCGAGCACCGACTGGTCCATCAGCATGGCGCCGACCGGCGTGCGGCTGCGGTTGACGCGCCGCCAGGCCAGCTCGGGCTCGGCGTCGCTGCGCAGCGGGTCCGGACCGAGCCGGGCGACGACGGCATCGCGGTCGTGCGGCGCGTAGACCTCGCACGCGGTCGGGCCGCGCAGGTCGATCCAGGTGTTGTTGGTGGTCATCCGCAGCCGCAGTGCGCCTCTGGGCGGAGGCGGATCGCCGAAGCCGGTCGTGAACTTGCCGTACAGCCCGAGGTGGATGTGCAGCAGCTGCTCGCCTTCGAACACATAGAACAGGTGCTTGCCGTAGGGCTCGATCCGCTCCACCACGCGGCCGGTCAGCAGCTCCGCGCCGGTCGCGAACCGCCCCTGCGGGCTGGTGACCCCGATCTCGTGACCGACCAGCAGCGCCTTGTGATCGCGGGCCAGCCGGTGGATCGTGTGCCCCTCGGGCAAGGGGTGCCTCCTTGGGACAGGGGATCGGGTGACGAAGTCTGCTGGGCCTCGACGTGACCCGCAGGTCGAGGATGTCGGCCTGCACGTGCTCGTTGCGGCCGGGGGCTCGAAGCTCGATGCGTCGCGCGCACTGCGGGCCCGCGAGGTGTCCCGCCCCACGGCGGCGCAGTTGGCCGAGGCCGAGCGCACCGTCGTGCTGCAGCGGGCTCACCGCTCGGGCAACTCGCCGGTGCCCTCGTAGGCGGTGATCATGTCGATCCGCCGGCTGTGCCGTGCGTCGCCGGAGTAGTCGGTCGCCAGGAACGTCTCGACGAACCCGACCGCGACGTCCAAGGCGTGCATCCGGGCGCCGATGCTCACGACGTTGGCGTCGTTGTGCTGCCGCCCGAGCGTCGCGGTCTCGGTGCTCCACGCGAGGGCGCAGCGCACGCCGGCAACTTTGTTCGCCGCGATCGCCTCACCGTTGCCCGACCCGCCGATGACCACACCGAGGGTGCCGGCTTCGACCGCGACCGCCTGCGCGGCCCGCAGGACGTAC
>JAYSQK010000440.1:0-2257 GCA_043721555.1 Frankiales bacterium | reverse complement strand
GGTTCCGGGCTCGTCGAGCAGTGCACGAGCACATCGAGCTCCGCCAGCTCAGCGAACACGTCCTCCTGGAAGCCGCGGAACTCCACCTGCCCGGCGATGCCGAGCTCCTCGACCTGGCTGCGCAGTGACGCGGCGTACTCGTCCTCACCGAACATCGCCGAGCCGACGATCCGGGCCCGGGCCGTGGTGCCGCGCAGGGCCGCCGCGAACGCCGCCAGGAAGATGTGCTGGCCCTTCCACGGCGCGAGCCGGCCGACGACACCGATCATGACGGTCCGGCCCCGGTTCGGCGCCACCATGCGGATGGTCGGCAGGGCATCGTTGACGACCGAGTTGTCCACCACCGCGCCCCGGCGCGCGGCCGGCAGGGTGGCGAGCGTGCTGCGCGAGTTGGCCACGACGGCGGTCGGCAGCACCCGCGCGGCCGCGCGCACCAGGCCGACAGCGGCCGGCGGCAGGTAGTCGGCGGCGATCCGGTCGCGCACGTGCCACACGACCGGGACCCGGGCGAGCCGGCCGGCCACCCCGCCGTACAGCGCCGCCTTGAGGCTGTTGGTGTGCACGAGGTCCGGGCGCAGCAGCCGCAGCGTGCCGGTGAGGGCGTGGATGTACGGCGCGATGCGGGCCGCGCTGGTAAGGCTCGCCCCCCGGGAGCCGACCGTGTCCTTGCGCACGTCGCGCACGGCGGCGGCGAGCGGGAGGATCTCGACGCCGATGCCGAGGGCTTCGAGGCGGGCCACCAACGGGCCGTCCTCACCGAGGATGACCAGCGGCTCGACCTCGGGGCGTAGCGCCGGGAGCATCCGGGCGAGTGCGATCTCGCCGCCCGACAGCCTGGCGCAATGGTCGAGATAGACCACCCGGATCGGGCGGTCCCACCGGCCGTGCTGCGCCGTCTCGATCATCGTCGGCAGCCTAGTGCCAGGGGTCCACGTAGGGTCACGGCTCGTGACGGGACGGCTGGGGCTCGAGTTGCTCGGCGTCCCGGTGCAGGTCGAGGCCCGCGGTCCCGGACTGGAGCAGGTCGCGACCCTGTGGGGAGGATTTCGCAGCCCAGTCGCAGCTGGCCCGGCGTACGACGTCGGGCCCGAAGGTCTGCGCCGGGACGGGCTCCCGGCCGGCGCCGAACGAGGGCGCGAGGCCGGCGCGGTGCTCGCCGGCTTTGCCCAGGACGTCAACCAGTACGTCGTCGCGACGACCCGGCACCTGGCCTTCCACGCCGGTGTGGTGGCGCTCGGTGACCGGGTCGTGGCGTTCCCGGCGCAGTCGGGGACGGGCAAGAGCACGATGACGGTGGCCTGCAGCAAGCTCGGGCTGGGCTATGTCAGCGACGAGGCCCTGGCGCTCGACGACGACGGCCGGGTCCTGCCGTACCCGCGACCGCTCGGCCTGGTCGGCCCCGTGCAGTCATCCCTGCGCAGCCGGGGGGCGGTCGACGTGGTCGGGGAGACGCTCGTGCCGCCGGCCGAGCTGGGCGCCGTCGCCGTGGACGCCCGGCCGGCTGTCGTGGCCGTCGTCGTGCTCGACCGGCACGCCACCGGAGAGCCGAGCCTCGCGCCGTTGCCGCGGGCCGCGATCGTCCCCCTGCTGCTGCGGATGTCGTTCAATGGCTGGAAGGACCCGGCCAGGGCGCTGCTGCAGGCGACGGCACTGGCAACAGCGGCGCAGCCGTTCCGGCTCTCCTACAGCGAAGCCGTCGACGCCGCGCCGTTGGTCGCCGGGCTGCTGCACGACCTCTAGGCTCCCCGCGTGGACGAGCGACAGCGGGTCGGGACCGCCGCGGACCTGGTGCGTACCGAGATCGACGAGTGCTTCCTCGTCCTCAACCCGGCGAACGACGCGGTGATCAGCTTGAACGAGACGGCCAGCGACGTGCTGTTCCTGTGCGACGGGACACTCACCGCGGGTCAGGTCGTCGACGCCGTGGCGATCCACTACGGGCAGGGCCGCGACGCCGTCGCCGGGCCGGTCCTCGTGGTGCTGGACGAGCTGGTCAACCTCGGCATCGTCACAGCCGAGCCGGCGCCGGGCACTTAGGCTTGCCGCCATGACCACCCGCCGCGTCATGGGCACCGAGACCGAGTACGGCGTCTCGACGCCCGGCCAGTCCGGCACCAACGCGATGGTCGCCTCGAGCCAGGTCGTCAACGGCTACGCGGCCGCGACGCCGGAGGGCCAGGCCCGGGACCGTCGTACCCGGTGGGACTTCGAGGAGGAGAACCCGCTGCGCGACGCGCGCGGCTTCGAAGTCGGCCTC
>JAYSQK010000439.1:0-7190 GCA_043721555.1 Frankiales bacterium | reverse complement strand
TCGAACTCAACCACAACCCTGGCCGGTTCCCGCTTAGGCGATGATGGTCGCCATGAGCACGCCCCCCAGCCTCGTCCTGCTGTCCGTCGTCGCCGAGGTCGAGGGCCACCTGTCCGAAGCAGGTTGGGACCAGCCCGCGCAGCTGTTCGCCCTGGTCGACACCGAGGAGCTGTTGCGGGCCGAACCCCAGCTCGCCGCGAGCATGGGCCTGGTCGTCTCCCGGCCCGGTGCCCTGACCCCGATTGCCCAGGACCCGTTCGAGCAGGGGGCGCTCGACGAGCAGCTCGCCTCGGTCATGTTCGGCCCGGACGTGCTCGGCGTCGTCCTAGCCCACGAGGTGCTGATCCTGCCGCCGTCGGCGGAGGTTGAGCTGGTCGGCATCGAGGACCCGGCCGCCACCGCGGCGACTCATCCTGAGCGCCGTGAGGTGCGGATGGCGGTCGGTGTGCTGCGCGACGGCAGCCGCGAGTGCCTGCTGCGGCTGCGCGGTCAGGACGGCGGCGATGACGAGCGGGTCGGCGGCAGCGACCTGGTGCCCGGCCTGGCCGAGGCGTTACTGGCGACCCTGGACTAAGCGGGGACGCGGGTCAGCAGGACTTCGGGGTGCCGCCGTCGCGCAGCGTCTTGAGCCCGGCGAGCGCCTCCTTCAGGGTCGCCACCTTGACCAGCGTGATGCCCTTGTCGTTGGCGTCGCCCTTGAGCGCGGCGCAGTTGTCGGCCGGGACGAGAAAGACCGTCGCCCCAGCGCTTTTCGCGGCGATCAGCTTCTCGGTCACCCCGCCGATCGCCCCGACCTTGCCGTCGTTGCCGATCTCCCCCGTGCCGGCGACCGTCCGGCCGCCGGTGATCGACTCCTTGCCGAGCTTTTCGATGATCCCGAGCGCGAACATCAGGCCGGCGCTCGGCCCACCGACGTCGCGCAGGCTGATCGTCACCTTGACCGGGAAGTCCGACCGCTCCTGCGGCGCGATGCCGATCACCGGCCGGACCGGCGCGTCGGTGGAGCGTCCCGTGGTGATCGTGACCGTGCCGGGGCGGCCGGCCCGGGTGTAGCCGACGGTGACCGGCTGTCCCGGCGTACGCCGGCCGATGGCGGCTCGCAGGTCCGCGGCGGTGCGGACCGGCGCACCGTCGACCGTGGTCAGGATGTCGCCGGCCTGGAGCTTGCCGGCCGCGGGCGCACCCGCCTGCACCGAGGCCACCTCGACGGACCGGGTCGCCGGCACGCCGATCTCGGTCAGTGCAGCGGTCGTCGCGGCGTCCTGGGACTGCCGCATCTGCTGAGCGTTGTCCTTGTCGACCTGGGCCGGGGTCTGGCTCGGCGGGAACAGAATCTCCCGGGGCACGACCTGCTCGCTCGAGGACAGCCAGCCCCGCAGGGCCTGCAGCAGCGTGATGCGGTCGCTGACGCTGACGGTCAGCAGGTCCAGCCGCCCGTCGGTCGGGAACGTCGGCCGCCCGGTGATCGAGATCACCGTCGCCCCGGACACCTTGCCCAGCGTGTCGTACGCCGGGCCGGGGCTCAGCGAGACGTAGGGGACGGGGGTCAGGACCCCGGCGATGGCCAACCCGAAAGCCAGCACGGTCGCCAACAGCAGGGTCAACGCGCGCCGGGACATCGGCCGATCCTACGGGCGCCGTCGTACGGCAGCTCAGGAGACGAAGAAGCCCAGACTGGTCTTGGCGTCGGCCGCCCGAACACCGGCCAGGGCCGGAACGGGCTCCAAAGCGGGCACCTCCTCGAGGGCAGGAACGGCCGCGACGGGCGGTTCCAGCAGCTCGACGGGTTCGGGCACGAGCACCTGCTCAGTCGACACGGCCGGCTCTGCGGCGCCCGGCACCTCGACCCGGTAGTAGGCCTTGAACGCCAGCGGCACCTCGGTCAGCGCGTGGACGCTGACCTCGGCGACACCTTCGACGTTGCGCAGGTGCTCGACCAGGCGCACCGCCTCGTCGAGCGTCGGCAGGCGCCGGAAGGCCGGCGACCCGTCGTGAGTGGGATAGAAGACGACGTGCTCCATCGGGCGCTCCTGCGGTGGGCGGGGCTGACCACATCGCATCGGCAGGGCAGGGGGCCCGGCTTGAGTCCCAACCGGGAACCGGTCAGCGGGGCGTCCGGCTGCGCTCGACGGGACGCGGTCCCGGGACGGGTGATTCCATCGCCTTGCGGAACTTGGCGTACTGATCCACTGAATCGATGGCCTCGACGGGGCCGCGCGGACGGCTCGCCCAGGACGTCCACAACACGGCGAGCACCGGCGCCACGATCACCGGGCTCAGCCAGAGGATCCAGGTCGGCATCGGTCTTCTCGTTCCTCGTTCGGGGGCTCCAGCCTACAAGGCGTCGGCCCGCTCAGGGGGTTCCGACCCACTCGTCCGCGCCGTCGACGAACACCTGGCGTTTCCAGATCGGCACGGTTGCCTTGAGGTCGTCGATGAGCCGGCGGGCCGCTTCGAAGGCTTCGCCCCGGTGCGCGGCCGAGGCGGCGACGACGACCGCAACGTCACCGACGGCCAGCAGGCCGGTGCGGTGCACCGCGGCCAGCGCGACCACCGGCAGGTCGACCGCGACCGCCTCGGCGACGGCGGTCAGCGCGGCCAGCGCATCCGGGTGGGCGGAATACTCGAGCGCGGTGACCTCGCGGCCGCCGTCCACCTGCCGGACCAGCCCGGTGAACGACACGACTCCCCCGGCCTGCGCGTCCTCGACGGCGGCCAGCACCTCCTGCACCGAGATGGTGCTGTCGCGGATAGCCAGCAGGCGCAACTCGGTCACCAGGCGACCCTAACGGCGGGCCGGCGGGGTTAGCGTGCAGGGCATGAGCCCTCCCGTCGCGCTTGGCCGCCGGTGACCCGCCCGCCGTTCGGCTTCGGTCCTTCCGGACCTTCGGACGAGCCCGGCGGCGACGACCCGTTCGGGCTGTCGGCGATGTTCGGTGGAGCCCTCGGCGGCGACGTCTTCGCTGGGCTGCAGCGCCTGCTGTCGTGGACCGGCGGACCGGTCAACTGGGATCTCGCCCGCGAGGTCGCGACCACTGCCGCCGGCACCGACGACCCGGCGGTCAGCGACGAGCAGCACAGGGAGGTCGTCGACGCGTGCCACCTCGCCGATCTCTGGCTGGATGCGGTCACCACCCTGCCGGCCGTCAGCGGCGAGGCGCAGGCGTGGACCCGGCTCGGCTGGATCGCGGCGACCCTGCCGGCCTGGCGACAGTTGGTCGACCCGGTTGCCGGGCGGGTCGTGGCCGCGATGGGTCAGTCGCTCTCGCAGGGGCTCTCCGGCGGGTCGCCCGGCGGATCGTTGCCGCCCGAACTCGCCGGGATGCTGGGGGCGATGGGTGGAGCCGACGCGATGCAGGGCGTGATGCACCAGATCGGCGGGCTGGTCTTCGGCGCGCAGGTCGGCCAGGCGCTCGGCGCCCTCGCCGGCGAGGTCCTCGGCGCCAGCGAGGTCGGCCTGCCGCTGGGCGACACCGGCCGCTCGGCGCTGCTTCCCGCCAACCTCGCCGCCTTCAGCGAGGGGCTCGAGGTGCCGGCCGACGAGGTGCGCCTCTACCTCGCCCTGCGCGAGAGCGCGCACCAGCGGCTGTTCGCCTCGGTGCCGTGGCTGCGCGCGCACCTGTTCGATGCCGTCGACGCCTACGCCCGCGGCATCGAGGTCGATCCGGCGGCGATCGAGCGGGCCGTCGGCTCGTTCGACGTGACCGACCCCGCGTCGCTGCAGGAGGCGCTGGGCTCGGGGATCTTCGAGCTGGAGCCCACCCCGGCCCAGACCGCGGCGCTGGCCCGGCTGGAGACCGCGCTCGCCCTCGTCGAGGGCTGGGTCGACGCGGTCGTCGACGCCGCCGCTGCCGGCCCGCTCCCGCACGCCGTCGCGCTGCGCGAGACCGTCCGCCGCCGTCGCGCGTCGGGCGGCCCGGCCGAGCAGACCTTCGCCACGCTCGTCGGGCTCCAGCTGCGGCCCCGCCGGCTACGCGAGGCCGCTGCCCTGTGGGCGGCGGTGACCGAGGCCCGTGGCCTCGAGGGTCGGGACGCGCTGTGGGCGCATCCCGACCTGCTCCCCGGCGCCTCGGACCTCGACGATCCCACCGCGTACGCCGGGACGGCCGGCCCGGCCGCCGCGGGCGCCGGCACCGACTGGGACGCCGGGCTCCGCGACCTCGACAAGGACCTCGACGGCCGGCTGGACGACGATGCCCGCGGCGATGACGACGATGCGACCGGCGGTTCATCGGCCGGCTGAGGCAGGTGGCGGCCGGCGGGTGAGGTGCGCCCGGGACGCGTCCCAACCCTCCAGGCCCGGATCCAGCCGGGCCACGTCGGCCGGCGTCCGGACCCGCCGCCAGCCGCTGCTCACGACCGCGCCGGGTGGGGCGTCGGTGAGGTTGAGCGGCTGCTCCCACGGCAGCCGGACAGCGACCGCGACGAGGCCACCACCCTCGGCGGGAGCCACCGCCGCCGGGGCGTGCTCGAGCGCGCTGAACAGCTTGGCGACCAGCAAGCCCGGCAGGTCCGGTGCGTCCGCGGCCACCAGACATAGTTGCCCATCAGGCTGGTCGAACAGCCGACTCAGCTCGCCCGGCGCCAGCACGGGGGTGCCCGGCCAGATGAGCGCCTGCGGATCGTCGTACGCCGGTGGACAGCACAGCGCGACCTGGACGCCGGCCATCGCCCCGACGAGCTCGAGGACGTCCTCGACCATCGCCCGCGCCAGGCCCGGGTCGAGGGCACTGCCGGGGTCCGGCTCGACCAGCACGACCACCCAGCGCGGAGTCCCGGTCATCGAGGCGGGTTGCTCGTGATGGTTGTGCCGCCCACAGCCGCGATGGGGTATCGCTGCAGGTCAGCGCGGCGCGCAGGTCCGTCCACAGCATTGTCCACAGCCGGTGGACAACGCTGTCCACAGGGACACGCCTCGCCGTGCACACCTCGTCCCCAGGGTCGTCCACAGGCCGGCCGGGACGGCGTTGACGTGGGGGTAATTCCGCTCGTACCGTCGCGTCCACGGAGCCCTCGGTGCCCCGGGTCTGCGCGCAAGGGGAAGGCGAGCAGCCTCGGGGCCCGGGGGTTTTGTGGCCGGACCGACCCGCGCAACCGGGTCACCGGCCGGTGAACACAGCCGGCCGCTTCTCGAGCTTGGCCCGCAGGCCTTCCTGCAGGTCGGCGGTGGCCAGCGTGACCGGCTGGGCGACGGCCTCCCACTGCAGGGCTTGCTCGAACGACGCGTGCCCGCCGTCGGAGAGCGCGACCTTGTGCAGGCGGGCCGCCACCGGCGCGGCGGACGCGACCTCGCGGGCGTGGGCCAGAGCCGCGTCGAGCAGGTCGGCGTCCGGGTAGACCGCCGACACGAGGCCGAGCCGGAGCATCTCCCCGGCGTCGCACACGCGCCCGGTGAGCAGCAGCTCGCGGGCCGCCGCCAGACCCACGACCTCGGGCAGCAGCCAGGTGGTCGCCATCCCGGCGTGCATCCCGAGCTGGCCGAAGGGGACGGTGAACCTCGCCGCGGCCCCGGCGTAGCGGATGTCGGCGGACAGCGCGAGTGCCCCGCCCGCGCCGACGGCCGCCCCGTTGACCGCCGCGATCGAGGGCACGTCGAGCGAGCGCAGCGACAACCAGGTCCGGTAGAACGGCATCATCCGGTCGCGCAGGGCATCGACGGTGGCGTCCGGCTCGGCCTGCAGCCAACCGAGGTCACCGCCGGCGCAGAACGACTTCCCGGCGCCGGTGACGACGACGCAGCGCACGGTCCGGTCGCCCCGCAACTGCTCGACCGCCGCAGCCCAGGCCGAGGTCAGCTCCTCGGTCATCGCGTTGCGCCGATCGGGCAGGTCCAGGGTCAGCAGCACGACGCCCTCGTCGGGGCGTTCCACGCGCAAGGGAACGGTCATCTTGACTCCTTCGAAGACGGGGCGCCCAGGCTAGGGCGACCGGACGACCGTCCGGGTCGGGGCGAGGCCGCACGGGCGCAGGCGGCCCAACCGCTAGGCTGAGCGTGAAACCGCGCGCGCCAGCCGGCTGCGCGCCGACCGGGGCTCGACCCCGCACCTGACCTGGAGGACCCCCGTGGCTGAGAGCTACAACGGCTACTGCGTGAAGTGCAAGGAGAAGCGCGACTTCGACGGCGAGGTCAAGGTCAGTGAGTCGGGCCGCCGGATGGCCCAGGGCCTGTGCCCCGTCTGCGGCACCAAGATGAACCGGATCCTCGGCAAGGCCTGAGCACTCACGCACGCAGCCGAAGGGCGGTCCCGACACCGGGGCCGCCCTTCGCGCTGTCTGCGGACCTGTGGACAGCCCCAGGGCCTGTGGACGGCGTACGACGGGGCGTGGGCGCAGGTGCCACGGTGGGATCTCCCGGTCCTGGAGGCTCCCGTGCATCCCGTCCTCGCTCCCGCCAGCCGACGCCTGTGGCGCGACGGCGGCACCCTGCAGCTCGGCCGGTCCGGGCCGGCCGCCGTCGTCCTGTCCGGGCTCACCGAGAGCCGGCGGGCGGTGCTCGGGCTGCTCGACGGCAGCCGCAGCCGCGAGCAGGTCGTCGCGCAGGCAGCCACGGTGGGCGCGACCTGCGCGGCGGCCGAGGAGTTGCTGGCCCTGCTCGAGGCCGCCGGGCTGCTCGCCGATGCCGGCTCCGACACCGCGGCACTCGCCGGACTGTCCCAGCAGGACCGGGACCGGCTCGGCCCCGACGTCGCCACGCTCCGGCTGCTGCACAGCGGGGCTGCGGCCGGGGTCTTCGGCCGGCGCCGCGAGGCCCGGGTCCTGATCCGCGGAGCGGGCCGCGTCGGGGCGCCGCTGTCGGCCCTGCTCGCAGCGGCCGGCGTCGGCACGGTCGACGTGCGTGACGGCGCGGCGGTGCGCCCCGAGGACACCGGCGTTGGTGGCCTGGAGCACCGCGACATCGGCCGTCCCCGCGCGCTGGCGGTGCGTGACCGGCTGCGGGCGCTCGCCCCCTCGGTCGCGCTGGACTTGCGGCGACCCGATCTCGTCGTGCTCACCGAGCCCGAGGACCCGGCGCCCGACGCGGGCCTGCTGGTGCTCGACGGGCTGGCGCACCTCGTGGCCCGCGTCGAGGACCAGGTCGGCGTCGTCGGACCACTCGTGCTGCCGGGGCGCAGCGCCTGCCTGCGCTGCCTGGACCTGGCCCGGACCGGCCTCGACCCGGCCTGGCCGGCGCTGGCCGCGCAGCTCGGCCG
>JAYSQK010000438.1:0-2663 GCA_043721555.1 Frankiales bacterium | reverse complement strand
TGCCCGCGCCCTCACCGCCGGGGACGAAGGGCAGGGCGCCGGCGTACGGCGGGCGTCCTTGCCGCCCGTAGACGTCCATGTAGTTCACGCCCGCGGCTGCGACGTCGACAAGCACCTGCCCCGGGCCAGGCTCGGGCCGCTCAAGATCCTGCACCTGCAGCATCTCTGGGCCGCCGAACTCCGCAACCACCACAGCGCGCACGCCGTCCTCCTGCTCCTCGTCGGTCGGGCCCACTGTGGACCATCGACCTGTGGACCGCCGACCCGGCACGTGCGCGCTGGGCTCAGTCCTGCAGCAGCGCGTCCGAGATGATCTTCCTCTGGATCTCCGAGGTGCCCTCGAAGATCGTGGTCAGCCGGGCGTCGCGCCAGTAGCGCTCGACCGCGTGCTCGGTGGTGTAGCCGTTGCCGCCGAAGATCTGCAGCGCCTGGCTGGTGACTCGCTCGGCGGTCTCGCTGGCCACCAACTTGGCCGCCGAGGTCTCGACGTCGGCCGGTTCGCCCGCGTCGAGCAGCCAGGCCGCGTGCTGCCAGAGCTGGCGGGCCGCCTCGACGTCGGCGGCCATCGCGGCGAGCCGGTGCCGGAGCACCTGCTGCTCGGCCAGCGGCTGGCCGAACTGCACCCGCTGGCGGCTGTAGGTCAGGGCGTCCTCGAGCGCCCCGCGGGCCAGGCCGACCGCGCGGGCCGCGGTCTGCACCCGGGCGATGCCGAGCCAGCGCAGGCTGTCCTTGAACCCCTGGCCCTCCTGCTGCCCGGTGTCCTGCAGCGCCCCGGCCGGCAGCCGCAAGCCGTCGAGCTCGAGCTGCCAGGTGGTCAGCCCGAAGTAGCCGATCTTGTCGATCGGCCGGCCGGTCATGCCGGCGGGGAAGCTGCCGCGCGCCTTCTCGACGAGGAACAGCTCGAGGCCGTCCGACCGGCTCTGCCCCTCGCCCGGCGGCCGGGTGCGGGCGAGCAGATGCACGAAGTCCGCGGCGAGGGCATTGCCGACCCAGCGTTTGGTCCCGGTGACGACCCAGCCGTCGCCGTCGCGCTCGGCGGCGCAGGCCACGTTGGCGAGGTCCGAGCCGGCTTGCGGTTCGGAGAAGGCGATCGAGCCGATCCAGCGCCCGGTCGCCGACCGGTGGAGCAGCTCGGCCCGGCGTACCGGATCGGGGCTGTCGCAGCCGGTGCCGTTGCCGCGGGCGATGATGCTCGCGACGCTCATCCAGGCCCTGGCCAGCTCCTCCGAGACCAGGCAGTACTCCATCACCCCGAGCCCCAGGCCGCCGTCCTCGACCGCGACGAGCAGGCCGAACAAGCCCAGCTCGGCCAGCCGATCCAGCAGGGCGGCCGGGATGTCCTCGTGCTTCGGGTCGAGCCGGTTCGCAAGGGGCAGCACCTCGTCCATCGCAAAGGTCCGGACGACCGCCTGCAGGGCCAGCCGGGCCGGGGTGAGGTGCACGCCGGCGGTCGGGGCCACCGTGCGTACGCCGGCGAGGGTGTGGTGCTGCCAGGTCATCGCTGGTCCGGGGTCAGGGCGGGGCCGCTCGGGTGCGGGGTCGGGACGCGGTTCGGCGGGCGCAGCGGCGCCATCGTGTGGTCGCCGGTGCGCCGGGGCCCCGTCCAGGGTCCGGGTACGGCGTCGGTGCGCGCGGCGAGGGCGTAGGCCACCGCTTCGTAGTTGACCCGCCAGCCGCGGAAGTCCGGCCAGGCCTGCTCCGGCGTGCGCTCGGTCTGGAAGCCGGCGCTGACGAGGCGCTCCACCCCGGTCAGGAACTCCTCGTAGGTGAGCTGCAGCGGCTTGTCGGGGTCGGGGTCGCGGTCGACGGCGATTCCCAAACTCTCGGCGATCGCCTGCAGCGCGGTGAAGCCCATCCGCAGGCACAGGCGGGCCTCCACGGCCGGCGCCGTCGACGGTGAGAACGCCATCCACAGCGCGGCTGAGTCCAGGACCGCGACGAGCCCGACGAGCCAGGAGGTGAGCGGGCCGGGGGAGCGGAACCGGGTGAGCACCGGGTAGTTGGTGTGACTCTCGGCGACGTCGGCGGCCCAGCGCTCCCACTGCAGGTAGAACGCGTCCATCACGGCGCCCTCGTCGGTCTCGCCGACGCCGAACCGGGTGCGGGCCAGCACTTCCGGGCCCCACGCGGGGGTGCCGGCCCGCGACGTCAGCAGCGTCACCTCGGTCTCCCGGCGGTTGAACGCGCCGTACAGCGTTGGCAGGTAGCCGATCTGCAGGGCGACCACGATCAGCCCGCAGGCGGCCGCGAAGTAGTCGATGACGGTGAGGGTGCCGCTGCTCGGACCGGCGTAGCCGAGGGTGAACAGCGAAGAGCCGGCCTGCGAGCTGGCGTGCCCGAACCCCTTCGGGTCGAACGGCCACAGCAGCAGGGAGTACCCGACGTCGAACAGCACCAGCCAGACGGCGAGCTGGGTCAGGATCGTGGTGGAGGCCTGCGTCGCGAGCCGCCGGTCACGGGCGGTGTAGTCGTGCGTCCGCTCGGTCGCCAGCCGGTAGAGCCGGTCCACCGAGCGCCCCACCAGGCGGCTGATCCGGTCGTAGCTGTGGCGCGGCACGACCAGCGTGGCCACCACGCTCTTGACGGTCGCGACGACCAGGACGCCGCCGAGCACGGCTGCGGGGTAGGCCAGGGGCGAGCTCATCGGCTGATCGTGCCAGTCG
>JAYSQK010000437.1:0-3102 GCA_043721555.1 Frankiales bacterium | reverse complement strand
AGCCTCACTCGGCCCGGCGCAGGCGTTTGACCGACGCCACCTCGACCTCGTATCGGCTCACCGGGCGCGACCCGGCGCGCCAGAAGCGTCGGCGCAGGGCACCCACGACGCTCACGACGTCACCGGCCGAGAAACCGGCTGCCGTCCGGCGCACCCCGCTCGCCCACGCCACGCAGTCGATCGTGTCGATGGTTGGGGGGCGCATCCCTTCGGGAACCGGCCGCTTGGGTGGCGGTCGGTCGACCACTAGCCGCCAGGACAACAGCGTGTCGCCACTTGGCATCGCGCGCTCCTGGGCCTCGGCCGCCACCCGCCCGATCAGGACCACCTCGTTGCGGGACTGCTCCACATCGCCCTCCTCAACGACCCCGCGCGGGGTCTGCTGGCGAGCCTGCTGCAGCGCACTGCCTCGTGGCCCACGCGAGCTGAAGTTGTGGACACCCGCGCCGCCTGTGGACAACCAGCGAGTTCCGGGGCAGCTACTCGGTCGAGCTCGGACCCGGCTCGCCAGCCAACCTGTCGAGCGCCTGCTGGAACCGGATCTGCGGCGAGGACGCGTCCGCGACAGCCTCGGTCAGCGCCGGGCTCACGGCATTGGGGCCAGGCGCCTTCTCGGTGGCCTCGCTGTTGGACGGCTCGACGACGCCCGCCGGGCCCGGGCCGCCCTCGGCAGGCCCGTCGAGCATCGATCCGCCGGTCGTCAACGGCGCGGATCGCGAATCTTGACCCGAGGTCGACGGCAGGTCGGCGGTCTCGTCACCGTCGTCACTGTCGTCGAGCAGATCCGCCAGGACGATCCCGTCGAGGGCCAACAGCCGGTCTTCGGCGTCGGTCTGGCCTTCGTCGTCCGCGTCGACCGTGCGAGCGAACCAGTCCCGTGCCTCGTCGTCACGCCCCGCTTCGAGCAACGCATCCGCATAGGCGTAGCGCAGCCGAGCCGTCCACGGCCGCACCGGCGGGGCGTCGAGTGCGCTGACCTGCAGGGTGACCACGGCCGCGTCGGCTTGCCCGAGATCACGCCGGGCGCCGGACACCACGATGAGCATCTCCACCCGGGCGGCCGGGGACAGCGCAGACACCTGCGGATCCTCGGCGACCAGCAGGGCCCGCTCCGGACGGCCCAGTGCCCGCTCGCAGTCGGCCATCACCGGCAGATGGTCCGGCTCGCCGGTGATCCGCCGGGCGGCGCGGAGCTCGGACAGCGACTCAGCCCACTCGCCAGCCGCGTAGGCGACCAGTCCGGCGGCTTCGCGTACAGCGCCGATACGGCCGGCGAGCGCGCGCGCGGCGCGGGCATGCGGCAGCGCTGCCTGTGGGTCGTCGTCCATCAGCCGGCCCGCCATCACCAGATGGCGCGCGACGAGATCCGCCGTCTCCCTCGAGAGCGACAGCAACTCCTTACGTGCGTCCCGGTCCAGGTCATGGGGTTGCACATCGTCGGGGAGTGCTACCCGGGTCAGTTGCCGGCGCGCTTCACGGCGAGGGTCGTAGGGCCGCTCCACCGCCGACCCGCCAGCCGCGCCGCCCCGTGCGCCCGGTCTTTCCCGCCCGGCGGCTCCCGGCCGTCGCGGTGGCGTGCTGCCAGACGATGTGGGCGCGTAGCCGCCGCGTCCCGGCTGAGCGCTGTTCGGCCCACTCGAGCCGGCAGCAGTCGACCGGCTGTCCGGGCGCTCGCCGTGCTGCCGGGCCGCCGTCGCCGGTCGGCCCGAAGGCCGCACCCGCCCCTTGGAGCCGGAGCCGGCCGCTGGCCTGCCGGACGGCTGAGCAACCCCCGGGTGAGCGCGACCGCGGTCCGAGCCCGCGGGCGGTCGTGCATCGGTGGCCCGCCCCGGACCAGACTCCCGATGCTGCCCAGGCCGACGGTCGGCGTTCGAGACCTGCTCGCGCGACGAGGCGGTCGACGCACCATCACCCTTGTTCGGGCCGTCCGCGCGCTGTGGGCGAGTTGCCCCGTCCCAGCCCGGCCCCGTACGCCGGGCCGGGCGACCCGACTCGGCCGCGACCGCCGGCTTGCGTGGCGCACCCGGACGCCCCTTCGGCGCTCGCGAGTTCGGCCGCGCTCCGGTCCCGCCATCGGCGGCTGCCAACGCACCGGGCCGCCGGCTTCGCTGCGAACCCGTGGCGCCTGCCGCCGGCTGGGGCTTCGCCGAGCCCGTTGCGTCAGCGGGCGCGTCTCGACGCGGCGGGGCAGCCCGGTCAGACGAACCAGCACGGGCAGCTCCCGCCGATCGATTCGACTGGCGGGGGTTGGCACTGCCGGCCCGCTGACCCGCGGCTCGGCCCCCCGCCGACGCGCCCCTTGGCGAAGTGTCCTGCGGTCGCCGTCGGCCGGTTTCGTCACCTTGCCCGGCGGCTGCATTTCGTCCAGTCTGAGGCGCCACAGCCGACCCTTTCCTCACCATGAAAGACATGTATCCGGAACGCACGATGAGGGCCAACCAGTCTGGTTGGCCCTCATCGAGGAAAAATTGTCCGGCGGCGTCCTACTCTCCCACACAGTCACCCGTGCAGTACCATCGGCGCTGAGAGGCTTAGCTTCCGGGTTCGGAATGGAGCCGGGCGTTTCCCTCTCGCTATGGCCGCCGAAACTCTATGGAGATGTTGCGGTGCCCTCGGCGCGCTGTGGTCAGCACGCTGAGGTCGGGCTCCCGACCGCATCTCGGGAACCGCACAGTGGACGCGTATGCCAGCCGACCGAAGTCGGCGTCAGCAGCAGTTTGTGGTCAAGCCCTCGGCCTATTAGTACCGGTCAGCTGCACCTGTTACCAGGCTTCCACTTCCGGCCTATCAACCCGATGGTCTCGTCGGGGGCCTTACCAGGTTAACCCTGTGGGAGATCTCATCTTGAAGCGAGCTTCCCGCTTAGATGCTTTCAGCGGTTATCCCTGCCGAACGTAGCTAAACAGCGGTGCTCTTGGCAGAACAACTGTCACACCAGAGGTTCGTCCGTCCCGGTCCTCTCGTACTAGGGACAGCTCTTCTCAAATCTCCTGCGCGCGCGGCGGATAGGGACCGAACTGTCTCACGACGTTCTAAACCCAGCTCGCGTGCCACTTTAATGGGCGAACAGCCCAACCCTTGGGACCTACTCCAGCCCCAGGA
>JAYSQK010000436.1:0-1765 GCA_043721555.1 Frankiales bacterium | reverse complement strand
CCCGCGGTGTTCGAGCCACTGCGCCGGCTGCTCGGCGAGGTGTACCGGTCGCCGGGCTAGTGCAACCAGTGGACCCGACCTATCGTCGGGACCGCGACGCAATGATGCGTCCAAACAAGGAGGAATTGTGCCGCAGTATGTGATCGAGCGAACACTGCCGGGCGCCGGCGACCTGAGCGACGAGCAGGTGCAGGGCATCGCCGCGAAGTCCAACGAGGTCCTGGACGGGATGCCGGGGGTGCAGTGGCAGGAGTCCTACGTCACCCAGGACAAGCTCTACTGCGTCTACGTGGCGCCCGACGCCGAGTCGGTGCGCGAGCACGCGAAGCGGGGCGGCTTCCCGGCCGACAGCGTCGAGCAGGTCCGCCGGCGGATCGACCCGACGACCGGCGGCCGCTGAGTCACATCTGCAATAACCCGAGCTGCCCAGACCGGTAGACCACCTCGGCCCGGCGCTTCACCCCGAGCTTGTCCATCACGTTGTGGACATGGAACTTGACCGTGGTCTCGCTGATGAACAGCGTCTGTCCGATCTGCCGGTTGGACTGCCCGTGCGCCAGCAGCCGGACGACCTCGGACTCACGGGCGGTGAAGACGATGGCTGGGTCCGGAGCGGTCTCACCCGACATGCTCTTGACGACCACTGCGGCGGAGTGGCTGTCGAAGGCGCTCTCGCCGGCGCGGACGGCCCGGATGCTGCGGACGAGCGCCTCGGCGTCGACGTCTTTGAGCACATAGCCCTTGGCGCCGCTGCGGATGGCTTCGATGACCAGCCGCTCGTTGAGGAACGTCGTCAACACGAGCACGCGTGCGCCGGGGTCGTCGGCAGTCAGTTGCCGGCAGACGGTGAGGCCGGCGTCCTCGTCGTCGCCGAGCTTGAGGTCGAGCAGCACGACGTCCGGGCGGTGCTCGCGGACCGCCGCGCGGGCCTCGGCTGGGGTGCCTGCCTCGGCGACCACGAGCATCTCGTCGTCGCGTTCGAGCATCGTCCGCAGCCCCTGCCTGATGATGGCGTGGTCGTCGACGATGACCAGCCGGGTCGGGGCCGCGCTCACGGGACGGCGGGGGTCGGGACCCGCACCTCGAGCCGCACCCCGCCGCCCGGTGCGTCGCTGATGGACAGCCGCCCGTCGACGTGCCGGACCCGCTCGTCGATGTTGGACAGCCCACGGTGGTAGCCGTCGGCGCAGCCCTGCCGGGCCTGCTGCAGCCGGCCCAGCAGGTGCTCGGCCTGCCCCTGCCCGTTGTCGGTGACCCGCACCCGGACCTCGCGCGGGCCGTGGACGAGTTGGACGGCGGCCCGGGTCGCCTCCGCGTGCGTGATCGTGTTGAACAGCGCCTCCCGAACCACCATGTACAGGGCCCGCTCGACCCCGGCCGGCAGCGTTGGCCCTTCACCGGTGACCCGGACGCTGATGGCCAGCCCGTGCCCGCGGTGCTGCTCGGCCAGCCGCCGCAGCGCGGCGACCAGGCCGTGCCGGGTCAGTTCGTCGTTGCTCAACTCAAAGATGGCCTGCCGGATCCGGTCGACCGTCGAACGGGCCAGCTCCCGGACGTCGGTCAGCCGCTCGACGAGCTCGGGCTGGTCGCTGCTGGTGCGGCAGCCCTCGACCTGCATGCCGATCGAGAGCACGTGCTGGGCAACGCTGTCGTGCAGGTCCCGCGCGATGCGCTGCCGCTCCTCGGCGAGCACCTGGCTCTCCCGCGCACCGACCAGCTCGTGCCGGGCCTGCTTCAGCAACAAGTTGCGGTGGGCCAGCGCCCT
>JAYSQK010000435.1:0-2813 GCA_043721555.1 Frankiales bacterium | reverse complement strand
CCTGGAGGCGGCGTACGCACCGACAGCGCAGAAGGCTTCGGCGGCCTCCTCGAGCACGTCCGCCAGGGTTTCTCGCGCCAGCGGGCTGTACGCCTGGTCGGGCATCGAGACGTAGTACGTCCGGTCGAGCAGCGCCCGGCACAAGCTGCGCAGCGCGACGTACCCGTGCTCCAGCCCGCTGAGGCCGGTCCGTAGACGTGGCTGGGCGTGCCGGACGACGGCGCCCCGCGGATTGAGCCGTGAGCTCTGCTCGGCCTGGACCAGGGCGCGGTCGGCGCGGCCAACGTCGGCACCGACCGCGCGGGCGCGTTCCAGCCAGCGATCGGCGTGGCTGCGCGACCACTCCCCGCGCAGATCACCAGCGAGCCCGCGCAGGACGTCGGCCAACCGGTCGGCGAGCTCGGCGAGCGCTGCAGCGGCAGGTCGGACCTGGAGCGGAGGCGCCACCACCAGGTTGACCGCCACTCCGACTGCCGCCCCGATGAGCGTCTCGTAGATGCGACCCTCTGCCTGCCGGGGGTCGCCACCGACCGCAAGCACGATCATCGCGCTGATCGGCACCTCCAGCAGGTTCGGCCCGAGTCGGAGCAGCCGTCCCAGGATCAGCGACAGCGCGACAACGGCGCCCAGACTCCACCAGGTCAGCCCGACGAGGGAGGCCACCCCGACGGCCAACAGGACGCCGGCCAGCACGCTCGCGACCCGCTCGAGCCCACTGGCCACGGTGTCGTAGGTGGTCAACTGCGCGACGAGCAACGCCGTCAGCGGCGCAAGCACCGGCTGCGGGCTCGTCCCGAGCCGTTCCGCGACCAGGAACGCCAACACCGCCGCCAAGGTCGTCTTGGCGGTGCGCAAGCCGGGGAAGCGACCGCCGGACGACGTCGTCACCAGCCATCGCCAGGCCACTATGCGCGCGACGGTGCCGACGAGTCGTCGCTGCTCGGGGGGCGCATGCGGGTTCGTGCTGGCAGGTGCCGATGTAAAAACCATGCACCTATCGTCAGGGACCGAGGTAACCAAAGGGAGTCATCTCGGCGTCTACGGCCTGTGAGCTTCGTCGCGGCCTCGGCTGTTGGGCCGCTCGGCGACGCAGCGAACGAGGTCGAGCGCGAACTCGACGTACTGCGCCGCGACCTGCTCGGCGCTCGCGGGACCGCTGTCATGGAACCACTGGGGCAGCGCCGTGCACATCGTGACGACGGCGCGCGCGGCTTCACGGGGTCGGGTCGTCCGGAACGCCCCGGAGCGGACCGCCTGCTCGACCTCCCGGTCAACCATGCGCTGCTGTTCGCGACGAGCGGCAGCCACTCGGCGCCGCGCGTCGGGCGCGAGGCTGCGCATCTCGCTGGCGCCGACGAAGCCCAGCTCACGCCGATGCGTGTGCACCAGCGCGAGACATTCGACGAGCAACGCGAAGCGTTCGACGGGGTCTCGCCCTTCGTCGCGGGCGGCGACGGAACGCGTGTGCAGGTCCGTCATGGTGAGGTCGAGAATCGCGACCAACATCTCCTGCTTGCTCGCGTAGTGGTGATAGAGCCCGGCCACGGACAGCTGCGCCCGCTCGGCAATGGTTCGCATCGTGGCGCCGTGATAGCCGAACTCGAGGAACGAGGACAGGGCGCCGCTCAGCGCGGGGTCCAGGCTGAGCGGTGGGAAGTCGCGCCAGTCCGCCTCCGCCGCTGCGTGGCGGCGTGCTCGGCCAACCGGGCGGGCGCCGGTCGCGGTCTCGTGACCGGAGACAGACTGCCGGGTCCGGCGATCGACCGATGGGCTGAACATCCGCTGGACCGGGACACCCAAGACGTCCGCGAGAAGCGCGGTGCGCGCTGCTGAGAGGCCTGTCTTGCCGTTCTCGATCGCGCTGACCGTCGCCGGGCTGACGTGGAGCAGGGCCGCGAGATCCCGGCCGGTGAACCCCCGGACCGCCCGCAACTCGCGAACGGTGCGTCCGAACGTACGGCGCGATTGTGCCGCCAGGTCGGTCGGGGGTGTCATCAGCGGGCCACCTCGATGTCTCTGCGGAAGCTGATGCGCTGTGGTGTGAGGTCAGAAGCACTGAAGCTGGCCCAACGTGGCAGCGAGACCCACGAGCCGGCTGGCCATGTCGTCGCGGCCAGCCGAGCGCTTGCCCGGTCGAACCGATCCTGAGACGGTAGAAGCATGGCCGAACATCGTCAAGCACCGGCTGAGTGCGCCGTCGGGGTCATTCAGCAAACCTGAGCTACGCCGCCGAGGCATTGTTGCCGCGAGGGATTGACAGACCTGCGAGCGACCCTCACTGTGG
The DNA here is from genome assembly GCA_043721555.1 of Frankiales bacterium. Taxonomy (GTDB): domain Bacteria; phylum Actinomycetota; class Actinomycetes; order Mycobacteriales; family SCTD01; genus JAYSQK01. The sequence goes on along the minus strand of JAYSQK010000435.1, from coordinate 529 downwards.
AGCCCGTCACACGATAGGCCGAGCGGGCGTTCGCTCGGACTGCGTTACATCTGTCGGCGCGCCGCCCACGGGCTCGCCGATGCCACAACCTTCCCGGCCGCTGCCGTGAAGGTCCTCGCCCCGGCCTTGCCATGCACCCGGCTGCAGGCCGAAGACCGCCGTCCAGGAGGACCCCCATGACCGAAGCCACCGTTCCCGCCCTCGGTGAGGTGCTGAAGGACTCCCCGAGCAACTGGGGCAAGTGGGGCCCGGACGACGAGGTCGGCTCGCTGAACTACCTCGGCCCGGAGCAGGTGCTGGCTGCCGCCCAGCTCGTCCGGTCCGGCAAGGTCTTCACGCTGCAGCGCCTGATCGGCGACCCGAAGGGCGACCCGGTCTGGCCCGGCCGCACGCCGGCCGAGCGCACCCAGATCCTGGACGAGAGCGACTGGGACGAGGGCGGCACCGGCCCGGCGTACCCGGGTGGTCTGCACTACGCCGACGACAAGATCAACGCTTTCCTGCAGGGCTCCACCCAGTACGACGCCCT
>JAYSQK010000434.1:0-7215 GCA_043721555.1 Frankiales bacterium | reverse complement strand
CTCTGCGGAGCGGGCGGATGCACACGTCCTGACGAGCAGTGGGAGGTCCCGCCGGCAGCCACCGCCCGGCTGGACTCCGTGGCCGGGCGTTTTACGGTGCCCCGTCACAGCCGTCATTTCGCTGTTGATTCGAGGAAGCGCGGTGCGTCGGCAACGGCGGCGCAGGGCGCCTGGCTCGTGGCTGCCGCACCGGCGCGGGCGCGCCGCCTTTCCAGGCGGGTTTTGTATTCGGCGAGGTACTTGTCCGCGGCGGCATCGGTGTCGAACGCAAGGGTGATGCCCTGGCAAGCGAGTTCTTGGTTGTTGGCGAAGATGTGAAAGGTTTTGGCCTGCTCGCCAGCGACCGCGTGACCGTCGTGCACGAGCTGTAGTTGAGAGGTGTCGATGGCCACAGCGCCGTTGGCCTGTCGGACCACAGCGTGGGGGCCCGCCGTCGCGATCGTCCCGCCTCCGAAGATGGCGAGCGCGGCGACAGCGACGGCCGTTCGCCACGTCCAGTGTCGGCGGATCTTGGACGACCTGGCTCCGCGCGCCTGCGGGGTCGTTCGAATCTTGGTCATCAGGTGCTCCCGTCGCTGTGCGAGGCGGGCGGCGGGGAGCTCTAGAGGTGTGGTCATGCTGCCCCTCGGTCGGTGGTGATGCCGCCTGCCCAAGCGTCGTGATGGCGCTCGTCTCGTACATGACCGCAGGAGCGTCCAAGGCTCGGCGCCGCGCCGGATTCACTCGAATGGAGTAGCCGACGAAGGTGCGCGCGGGCTCGACCGAGTCGAGACTTGACTGCCGACTCGGGCAGATCAAGGAGGCTGGCGGCGGCCTTCGCCGTCAGGCCGTCGACGAGACAGGCGGTCACCACGTCACGGTCCCGAGTGCTGAGTTGACCGAACGCCGCGTCAAGGCGCTGACGATCCGCCGGCGCATCAACTGTTGTTGCTGCTGCATCAGCGTGATCCGGCTCGATGAGCGCAGGGTTGCTGGCGTGGAAGGAATGAAGCGTGGCGGCGTAGCGGCGCCGAGATCGTCGACTGGTACTGACGACGTTGGCGGCAATGCCGAACAGCCAGGCGCTCAGTTGGCCATCGACGAGGATCGCGTTTTTACGACTGCGCCATGCCTCGAAGAAGACCACTGACATGAGGTCCTCCGCTGCTGTGCGGTCGCCACTGACAGCTCGCAGGCAGTAGCGGAAGACATCCTGCGAGAACATGTCGAAGGCGGCGCCGAGCGTCGCCTCGGTCAGCAGCACTGGTGCCCCTGCGCCCATGGTTTGGCGGTCGACTGAGGGGGCCACGTCAGCGGCATCGGCCAGACCGTCGGATGTCTTGACGTCGACAGCCCGGCGTAGATCTCGAGCCGCTGGGTCGGCGGTCTGCGCGAGGGGCGCTGCGGCGATCTGCAGCACGTCCCATCGAGGTGCCCGCAATGGCGACGTTGCCGATGACGTCGCTTCGAGCAGCGTCGCGATAGCGGCCCGGTGACAGAATGCTGGGCATGCCCACCTTCCACATCGGGGTCGAGGGTGTATCCGCCGAGCACTGCGCGGGGTTCTTCGTCGGGTGGCCCAAGGCACCGAGTGCGGACGCTCTATCGGCCATGCTTCACCGCAGCACCTACGTCGTCACAGCGCGCCGGGACGACCAGGTCGTCGGTTTCATCACGGCCATGTCCGACGGCGTCATCGCGGCGCACATCTCGTTGCTTGAGGTGCTTCCGCCCTGGCAAGGACAGGGCATTGGAACTGAACTCGTGCGACGGATGCTCGGTCTGCTGGTCGACATCTACATGATCGATCTGATCTGTGACGACGACGTCGCCCCGTTCTACGAGCGGCACGGGCTGGTCCGACTGACGGGCATGGCCCGCCGTAACCACGACGCCCCCGTGCTCGGCGGGCAGCCCGGTTGACAGAGGCGGGCTACTCAGCCATCAACCTGGCGATGCCGCCGGTCCGGGTGATCCACGGAAGCCGGGGCACATCCGCAAAGATCATCCCGGTGCCCAACCATCCGTGGATCACTCGTGTACAGGTGGATCACAGCTGGGGAGCCCGGTAGGGATTGTGGTGCCCCTCGCGGTCGGTACGGCGTAGCAGTGCCCAGCGGCGCTGGCGAGGAACTGCGGGTCGCGACCACAACAGCAGCAAAGCGGCGCCGATAGGGACCCGTTTCCGTCCTGGCGAGCGTGGCTGCTCACCTGCAGAGCTCCGCTTCCCTGCGTTGGGGTCGCTCTGCCGAAGTGCCGCCGGCTTCGGTGCCGACGTCGGCCCCCCTGCCCGGTGATCCACGGAAGCCGGGGCACGTCCGCAAAGATCATCCGGGTGCCCGAGCTTCCGTGGATCATGGAGGTGGGGCGGATCGGGTCAGACGTCCCCGGGGATTGCCGAGCGCAGGACGAGGTCGCAGCGGGGTCGAGGCTCAGCGGGTTCGGGGCTCAGCGGGTTCGAGGCTCAGCAGGATCAGCAGGCGCAGCGGGTTCGGGGCTCAGCGGGTAGCTCGGCCGGGTCGACGCCCAGCACCGCAGCGCCGGCAAACCAGGTGGGCTCAGGGCGGGTCGATGACGCGGATCCAGACGGCGCGAAACAGCGCCGGCGTGCCCTGCAGCACCACCAGCCGCGGGTCAGGGACATCCAGCAGTCGGCCGGTCACCAGCGGCCTCAGCGCGGCGAGCCGGCGGTCCGCCAGCACCGCCTCGACCGCGGTCCGCTCGCCGCCCAACACCACCGCGTCGAGGGCAGCCACGTGCGGCAGCAGGTGCATGACCGCGTTGTCGGCGGCGGCGGCCAGGGCGACCGACACCTGGCCCTCCCGCCGCCGAGCGAACCGCTGCTGCGACCAGCCACCGGCCGCCGACCGGCCGTGGACCTGGCGCGAGCCGACTTTCGAGCTGACGAGCACGCTGCCCTGGAAGACGCCGACCGCGTGCCCGCCGAGCCGCGCCAGCAGCACCCCGACCCGCCGAGCGCGCAGGCAGTGCCCGACGAGGTCCTCGCCGACCAGCGGACCGAACGGCACCTCGCACTCGGCCACCGCGCCGTCCGCGCCGACGAGCCGCACCACCGCCCCCGCGTACGACGGGACAGTGGCGCCGTGCCGGTCGGTGAACCCGGTCAGCCAGCGGGCGAGGCGCTCGGGCGGGACGCTGACCCAGCGGCCACCGCCCGCGGCGGGGCGGGAGGTCATGGCCGCATGCTCGCACCGGGACGCGGTGACCGGTGCCGGACGTGGCAGGGTGCGAGGTACGCCGAACAAGAACACCCGACTGAGAAAGCAGGAGCCGTGACGCTGACCGGCAGGACCGCGCTGGTGACGGGCGCCGCGAGCGGCATCGGCGCCGCCGTGGCGACCCGGCTGGCGGCGGACGGGGCCCTGGTGCTCGTCGTCGACCTCGACGGCGCGGCCGCGGCCCGGGTCGCCGCCGACATCGGTGGGACGCCGCTGGCTGCGGATCTCACCGACCTGGACGCGGCCCAGGATGTCCTGGCGGCGGCCCGGACGGCCGACATCGTGGTCAACAACGCCGGTTTCCAGCACGTCGCCCCACTGGAGGAGTTCCCGCCGGAGCGGTTCTCAGCGATCCTGCGCCTGATGGTCGAGGCGCCGTTCCGGCTCGTACAGGCCGCGCTGCCGCACATGTACGCACAGGGCTGGGGACGCGTCGTCAACATCAGCTCGGTGCACGGGTTGCGGGCCTCGGCGTACAAATCCGCTTACGTGACAGCGAAGCACGGGCTCGAGGGCCTGTCGAAGACCATCGCGCTCGAGGGCGGCCCGAAGGGGGTCACCTCCAACACGGTGTGCCCTGCCTACGTGCGAACCCCCCTCGTGGAGGGCCAGATCGCCGCGCAGGCGCAGCTGCACGGGCTGCCGCCCGAGCAGGTCGTGCAGGAGATCCTGCTGGCGCGCAGCGCCACCAAGCGGCTGATCGAGCCCGCCGAGGTGGCTGAGCTCGTCGCCCTGCTCGTTGGTCCTTCGAGTGGGATGATCAATGGCAGCGCGTTGACGATGGACGGTGGCTGGACCGCGTCCTGACTCGTTCGGATCAGGGAATCGCGACGATCCGGAACGACTCGGCGAGGCGGTCAGCTGCCAGGCCGCCGGCGACCGCGGTCATCGACAGCCAGGAGCGGAGCAGGCCCTCCAGGTCGGGCATGTGCGAGGTTTGCGAGTCGTGCTGGCGCAGCGCCGCCACCTTGCGGTCGAACACGTCGGTGACGTCGACGAACCGGTTCGCGCCGTTCGCCCCGGCGGTCATCACCCAGAGCTCGTGCACGATCCAGGCGTCGAGCCCCTCGGCTGCCAACTCGAGGTGGGTGAAGGGGTTGCGGGCGTCGGGATAGACCGCACAGAGAGCGGCCTCGCCGGCCGCGCGGTGGTCGGGGTGCGAGGCCCCGATCCGCTCCCAGTTGATCTCCGGCGACTGGATGAGCACCCGCTGCGGGCGGACCTGGCGGATCACCCGGGACACATCGCGCCGCAACTCGAAGCTGGCGGTGACTTGCCCGTCGGGGTAGCCGAGGAACCGCACGTCGCTGACCCCCACCTGCTTGGCCGCAGCCCGCTGCTCCTCCTGCCGGATCCCGCCGATGTCCTCGCGGGCGACGGCCGGGTCGAAGCCGCCGGCGTCGCCGTCGGTCACGATGCAGTAGGTGACCTCGATGCCCTCGTCGGTCCAGGTGGCGATCGTGCCGGCCGCCCCGAAGTCGACGTCGTCGGGATGCGCCACGACGACCAGTGCGCGTTCGACGACGTCCTCGGTGGTGTGATTGGCCATGGGCACATCTTGCCGCAGGGAAGGCGCGTGCCGCCTGCGGGTGTTGTCCCCGACGACCGTAGGAGGTCTCCGTGCGCAAGCTCGACCCGAGCGAGCTCTACGAGCTCGAGCCCGACCGCCCCAAGCTCGACGGTCCCGTGTTGGTGCAGGCGCTGGAGGGGTTCATCGACGCCGGTGGCGCCCGCAAGCTCGCCAGCACGCACCTGCTGGACAACTTGGAATCCCAGATCGTCGCCCGTTTCGACGTCGACCAGCTCTTCGACTACCGGGCCCGCCGGCCGGTGATGGTCTTCGCCAAGGACCACTGGGAGTTCTACGACGCGCCGGTGCTGGCCATCCACCTGCTCCGCGACCAGGTCGGTACGCCGTTCCTGCTGCTCGCCGGTCCGGAGCCGGACGTGCAGTGGGAGCGCTTCGTCGCCGCCGTCCAGCAGGTGTGTACAAAGCTCGGCGTGCGCCGTTCGATCGGGCTCAACGCGATCCCGATGGGCCTGCCACACACCCGACCGGTCGGCGTCATCGCGCATGGCTCGCCGCGCTCGCTGGTGGAGGCCTACGAGCCGTGGGTCGAGACCGTGCAGGTGCCGGCCAGTGCCGGACACCTGCTCGAGTTGCGGCTGGGTGAGGCCGGCAAGGAGGCGATGGGCTTCGCCGTGCACGTCCCGCACTACGTCTCCGCGAGCGCCTACCCGGCTGCGGCCGCGGCGCTGGTCCGGGAGGTGGCCAAGGCCGGTGACCTGCAGCTGCCGGTCGACGCGCTCGACGAGGCCGCCACCGCCACCCGTGAGGCGCTCGACGCGCAGGTCGCCGCCGCCCCTGAGGTCGCTGAGGTCGTGCACGCACTCGAGGAGCAGTACGACGCGTTCGTGGCCGGCCGTGGCAAGACGCCGTTGGCCGACAGCGAATTGCCAACCGCCGATGAGCTCGGCGCCGAGCTGGAGCGGTTCCTGGCCGAACAGGGCGAGGCCTAGCCCGGCGTACGGGGGACGCCGGTCAACTAGGCTGGAACGCGTGTTCGAGGAAGATTTCAGTCCGGCGGTGCTCGCGCCGGCGCGCCCAAACGTCGATCGGTTGCTCGAGGGGCTCAACCCGCCGCAGCGACTAGCGGTCGTGCATGCCGGGGCGCCGCTCCTGGTCGTTGCCGGGGCCGGCTCGGGCAAGACCAAGGTGCTGACCACCCGGATCGCCTACCTGCTCGCCGCGCGCGGCGTTCAGCCGGGTGAGGTCCTCGCGATCACCTTCACCAACAAAGCGGCCGGCGAGATGAAGGAGCGGGTCGCCGCCCTCGTCGGCCCCCGCGCCCGGGCCATGTGGGTGTCGACCTTCCACTCCGCCTGCGTCCGCATCCTGCGGGCCGAGGCCAAGAAACTCGGCTTCACGTCGACGTTCTCGATCTACGACCAGGCGGACGCGCAGCGGCTCATGACGCTGGTCTGTCGCGACCTCGACCTGGACCCGAAACGGTTCCCGGCGCGCCAACTCAGCAACCAGATCAGTGATCTGAAGAACGAGCTGATCGACTGGGAAGCCGCCCGGAGCAAGGCGTCCAACGTGATCGAGGAGCAGCGGGCCGAGGTCTACGCGCTCTACCAGCAGCGGCTCCGCGAGGCCAACGCGATGGACTTCGACGACCTGATCATGGTCACCGTCGAGGCGTTGCAGGCCTTCCCTGACATCGCCGAGCACTACCGCCGGCGGTTCCGGCACGTGCTCGTCGATGAATACCAGGACACCAACCATGCGCAGTACACCCTCGTCCGGGAGCTGACCCGGGCGACCGCCGAGGTGCCCGCCGCGGAGCTGTGCGTCGTCGGTGACGCCGACCAGTCGATCTACGCCTTTCGCGGCGCCGACATCCGCAACATCATGGACTTCGAGGTCGACTTCCCGGCCGCCGCAGTCGTTCTGCTCGAGCAGAACTACCGCTCCACCCAGACGATCCTCACGGCGGCCAACGCCGTCATCGCCAAGAACGCCGGCCGCAAGGACAAGCGGCTGTGGACCGATGCGGGCGACGGCGACCGCATCGTCGGCTACGTCGCGGACAACGAGCACGACGAGGCTGCCTTTGTAGCAGGCGAAGTCGATGCGCTATGCGACGACAAGGGCGTGCAGCCACACGATGTCGCCGTGTTCTATCGGACCAACGCGCAGTCCCGGGTGTTCGAGGAGATCTTCATCCGGGTCGGGTTGCCCTACCGGGTCGTCGGGGGCGTGCGCTTCTACGAGCGACGGGAGGTCCGCGACGCCCTGGCCTACCTGCGGGTGCTCGCCAACCCCGCCGACCTGGTGTCGCTGCGACGCATCCTCAACACCCCCCGGCGAGGCATCGGCGACCGGGCCGAGGCTTGCCTCGAAGCATTCGCGTCCCGCGAGCGGGTGCCGTTCGGCGAGGCGCTGCGACGCTGCGACGAGGTGCAAGGGATGGCGCCCCGCAGCGCGAAGGCG
>JAYSQK010000433.1:0-3506 GCA_043721555.1 Frankiales bacterium | reverse complement strand
GTCCTGCGGCTGGTCGAGCTTCCCGACCCGGTTGCCACCGGCGTCTTCGAGGTGGTCGAGGTCAGCTCGGCCGGCGTCAACTACGCCGACACCCACCAGGTTGAGGATTCCTATTTGGCCAGGACCCAGCTCCCGCTGGTCCCCGGCTCGGAGGTCGTCGGCCGGCTCGCCGACGGCAGCCGGGTGGCCGGGTTCGCTGTCGGCGGCGGCTACTGCGAGCGGGCGCTGGTCCACCCGTCGATGTCGTTCCCCCTGCCCGACAGCGTCTCGGACGGGCAGGCCCTGTCGCTGATGGTGCAGGGCCTGACCGCCTGGCACCTGCTGCGGACCTGCACCCACCTGGCGGCGGGCGAGACCGTCGTCGTGCACGCGGCGGCCGGCGGGGTCGGCACCCTCGCCGTGCAGTTGGCGAAGGCCTGGGGCGCCGGCCGGGTCATCGCGGTGGCGTCGTCGGCGGACAAGCTGGAGCTGGCCGCCTCGCTCGGCGCTGACGTCGGCGTCCTGGCCGGTGAGGCCGACCTCAAGGGCGCGCTTGAGCAAGCCAACGGTGGCCGCAAGGTCGACGTCGTGCTGGAGATGGTCGGCGGCCCGACGTTCGACTCCTCGCTCGCCGCCCTCGCGCCGTTCGGCCGGCTCGCGACCTTCGGAATGGCCTCCCGCCAGCCGTCCACACCAATCACGTCCGGCGCGTTGATGTCCCGCAGCCGCGCCGTCGTCGGCTTCTGGCTGGCTCACTGCTTCGCCCGGCCGGAGATGCTGCAGCCACAGATGCAGGAACTGCTCGACATGGTGGTGGCGGGCTCGTTGAAGCCGCTCGTCGGTGGGACCTACGCCCTTGGTGACGCGGCCCAGGCGCATGAGGCCCTCCGCGGCCGGGGCTCCATCGGCAAGCTCGTCCTGGACTGCACAGCCTGTGCGCCGTAGCTGATCTCGCTTGTGCTGGATCGGACCGCAACACGCCCGCGTGTCTGCGGCTCGATCCAGCACGAGCGACCGTTCAGGCGAGGTCCTGGACGGCGGACACCTTGGGGCACGGGCACCACTCGTCGTGCCAGGCCCGGCGGCAGCCCGGTGGGTAGACCAGCGGGCGCACCACCCGCGCCGGGTTGCCGGCGACCAGCACGTCGTCCGGGACGTCGCGGGTGACGACGGCGCCCGCCGCGACGAGCACCCGCTTGCCGATGGTGACCCCCGGCATCACCATCGACCGCGCGCCGAGCCAGGTGCCGGCACCGATCCGGACCGGCGCCTCGACATGGGCCTGGCCCTCGACCCCGTGGCTGTTGCTGTCCATCACGTAAACCTCATTGGCCATCGCCACGTCGTCGCCGATGACGATCTCGACCACCGACAGCACGGTCGTCCCGACGTTGATGAACACCCGGTCGCCGATCCGGATCCGGCCCCAGCCGCTGACGAGGGTCTTACGGTGCGCCGACCAGATCTTGAAGTCGTCGCCGATCTCCAGGTCGCTGGCATCGACCACCGGACGGCCGAGCACCCGTGCCCGCCGACCGACCTTGGCGACCTTGCGCAACCGCCAGCGAGCGGTCAGGGCCTGCCGGACCGCGGCCCGGCGCCACCGCCACTCGATCCGCTTGCGCGCCAGGTCCACCGGCGAACCGTACGACGTGCCGCCACCGCTGCCCCGACGTACGGTCGGGGGGTGGTCACCCTGGTCGCCCTGCACGGCAACGGCGGCGGCGGCTTCCGCTTCTCCCTGGTCGGCGCGCACCTGCCGGCCGACGTGCAGCTCATCGCGCCGTCGCTGCCGGGCTTCGCCGGCGGCCCGCCGATGGCCGACACGTCCCCGGCGGCGCTCGCGCGGCACGTGCTCGGGCTGCTCGCCGGCTTGCCCCGGCCGCTGGTGCTGCTCGGGCACGGGATCGGCGGCTCGGTCGCGCTCGAGGTCCTGCAGCACGACGCCTCGGCCGTCGACGGGGTGATCCTGCACGCCCCGGTCGGCGCCCGCCTGGACACCAGGTTGTTCCCCCGGCTCATGCGACTACCGGGCGCGACGGCGTTCCTGCGCTGGGGGATCAGCTCGCCGCTGACCCGGCCGTTCGTCCGCCGCCGGCTGTTCACACCCGGCGCCGTCCCGCGGGCCACCGCCGACCGGTTCCTCCAGGCGTACGGCGAATGCCAGGCGTTCGGCCCGATGTTCGACGTGATCACGCCCGCATGGTGGGCCCGCCTCACGCCGCACGACACGCCATCGGTGCTGCTGTGGGGCAAGGGCGACGGGGTGCTCGGCGCCGATCAGGTGCAGGACTACCGCCGGCTGCTCCCCCGGGCCTCGGTCGAGCTCGTCGAGGACTGGACCCACTGGCCGATGCTCGAGCAGCCGGCCGACTACGCCGCCGTCGTGACCCGGCTCGCCCGGTCGCTCGGGTGACCCTCGTCCGGTTCGGCGACCCGTTGCCGCCCGCGGTCGGACCGAAGGCGGCCTTGCTGTCGCGATGCGCCGGCAACGGCCTGCGGGTGCCGGCCGGGGCGGTCCTGCTCGACGCCGATGGCACCGAACCGACGACCACCGCGCTCGGTCCGCTGCGGCCTGGCGAGCGGATCGCGCTGCGGTCGGCGTTCGACGGCGAGGACGGCGCGGTGCACAGTGCCGCCGGCCGCTACACCAGCGTGCTGCACGTCAGCACCGACGACCCGGCCGCGCTCGCCGTAGCGCTGCACGCCGTCTGGGCGAGCGGGCCGGGAACCCGTCGCGACCTGCTCGTCATGCGGATGGTCGAGGCCGTGCACGCCGGGGTGGCGGTACTCCAGGAGGATTTCGAGGACGACCTCGTCGAGGCGGTCGAGGGCACCGCGGAAACCCTTGTCGGCGGGACCGCCACCGACGTGCGGCGGCTGCTCGTGCCGCGCCTCCGGCATAGCTGGGAACGCGCCCACCGCGGCAGCGATCACTGGCGCACCCCGCTGCCACCCTGGGCGATGCGGCTGGCCCGGCTGCTGCGCGGCGTACGCCAGGTCGTCCCGGCCGGTGATTGGGACGTCGAGTGGGCCGACGACGGCCGGGTCTGCTGGTTGCTGCAGGTCCGCCGGCTCACCCGGCCGGTGCGCCGCGACGAGGTCTTCACCCTCGCCAACCACAAGGAGATCCTGCCGCCGCTGCCGTCGGTGCTGATGGCCGGGCTCATCGCCGAACGCGGGCGGGAGCTGTTCGCGTTCTACCGGCGGTTCGACCCGACCCTGCCGGCCGACCGGTCGATGATCGGCGTCTTCGAGGGACGGCCCTACCTCGACCTGTCGCTGCTGGAGGACACGGTGCGCCTGCTCGGGCTGCCGACCCCGCTGCTCGCCGACTCGATGGGTGGCCACACCGCCGTCCCCGTCGGTCTGCGACCGCTCCGGATGCTGACCAAGGCGCCGGTGCTGCTGCGGATGGCCAGGGACCAGGCGGCCGCTCCCGGCCGGCTGCCAACCATCATCGCGCAAATGGAACGCCTTCAGGACAGGGCATCTCGCGCCGGCACCGCGACGGAGGTCCTGGCGGT
>JAYSQK010000432.1:0-4931 GCA_043721555.1 Frankiales bacterium | reverse complement strand
AAGATCGCGGGGGGTCCCGGCCCATTCTTCGGCTACATCGGCCTGCTGGCCTGACAGGTGACCGGACTCACCCGCCGTCGGGGAAGGGTGCGTGGCCCGGCCGCGCTGATCCAGGTGCCGTCCCTGGATGCGCTGGCGAGCGATCGCCGACAGACGACGTCGCAAGGCGTGGCAGTCGAGTACGGGCGATGCGGTGGGTTCGATTCCTGCCGACGGCACTCCGCGTTGAACGTGCCGATCTTGACGATCTGGTCGGCGACACGCCGTGTGGAGCGACAATTTCGTCAAGATCGCGCCAGGGATGGGGTCGCGGGGCGGACCGGTCAGGCGAGGCGGGTGACCTCGACCCGGACGCCGAGGGATTGCGAGCCGCCGCCGGCGTAGACGCCCTTGAGCGGTGGCACGTCCCCGTAATCCCGCCCGCGGGCAACCGTCACGTGCCGCAGCCCGACCGGCAGGTCGTTGGTCGGATCGAACGGCCACCAACCGCCGAGCCAGGCCTCGACCCACGCATGGCTCTCACCGGCGACGACCTCGCCGAGGACCGGCTCGGGCTGGGGATGCAGGTAGCCGCTGACGTAGCGCGCGGGCACGCCGGCGGCACGCAACAACGCGAGCGTCACGTGCGCGATGTCCTGGCACACACCCTGGCCGAGCTCCCAGGCCTGGAGGGCGCTCGTCTGCACCCCGGTGCTGCCCGGCTGATAGGCCACCCGGTCGCGGACGGTTCCTGAGAGCGCCAGCACCACGTCGTACGGCGACAGCCGGCTGCGGGCCTGTCCGGCCAGCTCGACCAGCTCGGCGTCCGGGACGGTCCGGGCGGACGGGACCAGCAACTCGGCGTGCAGATCGCGGGCCGCGTCGAGCGAGGCCCAGGTCACCGGCTCGGGCTCGCGTGGCTCGCTGGTGTCGACGAGCGAGGTCGCGGTGACCTCGAGCTCGGCGTGCGGTTCGTGCACGTCGAACGCGGTGACCTGGGTCCCCCAGTAGTCGCAGTAGCGCTGCTGGGACGCACCCGGGCTCGTCGTGACCGAGGACTCGATGGTGAGCTGCGAGGGTTCGGTCTGCGGGGCCAGCCGGGCCTCGTTGTAGGACGACGCCACCTCGGTGTCGTAGCGGTAGCCGGTCGTGTGCCGGATCCGCAGCCGCCAACTCATGCGTTCGCCTCGGCGGTCCACGACAGCGCCGCGGTGTGGTGGAAGTAGCGGGCGCTGATCGCCGCCGCGCTCTCCGCGCAGGTGCGCTGGAGCACGTCGAGCAGCCCCGGCAGGTCGTGCAACAGCTCCTCCGACACCCGGAACTCCAGGTCGGTGCGGGCCCGGCCGAGGGCCCGCCGGGCCGGGTCGTCGACACCGGTGCGGCCCGCTGTCGGGTCCAGCTCGGACAGGCACGTCTCAGCCTGCACCAGCGCCGCGTAGACCGATCTGGGGAACAGCCGGTCGAGCACGAGGAACTCCACCACCTTCTCCGGTTCGACCGCCGCTCGGTAGCTGCGCAGGTAGGCCTCGTGCGCGCTGCAGCTCTTCAGCAGCCCCACCCAGCCGGCACTGGCGCCGCGCTGCTGGCCGCGCGACCACAGCAGCCGGGCCGTCATGTCGACGCGTTCGAGCGAGCGGCCGAGCACCAGGAACCGCCAACCGTCGTCTCGGGGCATCGTCCCGTCGAGCAGCCCGGCGACGACCGCGGCCCGCTCCCGGACGTAGCGGAAGAAGCCGTGCGGTCCGTGCCGGCGGGCCAGCGCCTCCTGGGCGGGCAACGCGTGGAAGGTGGTGTTCAACGCCTCCCACAGCTCGCTCGACAGTGCCTCGCGGACGCCCCGGGCGTTCTCCCGGGCGGCCGCGAGGGCCCCGACGATCGAGCTGGTGTCACCCGGGCGGAAGGCCAACCACTCCGTCGTACGACGGGCATCGAGCAGTCCGGACGGGACCTCGACGCCCATGACGGCGAGGACGTCGCGGGAGGCGCCCGCCTCGTCGACCCACGGATCCTCGAGCAGGGTGTGGACGTGGACGTCGAGCAGCCGGCTGGTGTCCTCGGCCCGCTCGACGTAGCGACCGATCCAGTACAGCGACTCGGCGACCCGGCTCAGCATGCTTGGCTCCTGTGCGACGTCACTGCTGCTGCTGGTGGTCCTGGTAGGGGCCGCGGTCCAGGGCGTGCGCGCCGCGCTGCCCGGCCGGGATGAGCGCGCGCCCTGGCTCGTCCTCGGCGACGCTCTCGTCGCCGGCGATGACCCAGGTGTCCTTGCTCCCGCCGCCCTGGCTCGAGTTGACCACGAGCGAGCCTTCCGGCAGCGCGACCCTGGTGAGACCGCCTGGGACCACCCAGATCTGCTCGCCGTCGTTGACCGCGAACGGCCGCAGGTCGACGTGCCTGGGGGCGAGCCGGTCGCCGACCTTGGTCGGGCTGGTCGACAGCTGCACCACCCGCTGCGCGATCCAGCCGCGCGGGTCCTTCGCGACGGCGACGTGCAGCGCCGCGAGCTCGCGCTCACCCGCCTGCGGACCGATCACCAGGCCCTTGCCACCGCTGCCGTCGACCGGTTTGAGCACCAGCTCGTCGAGGTGCGCGAGCACCCACTCGCACTCCTCGGGATCCTCCAGCCGGTGCGTGTCGATGTTGGGCAGCACCGGCTCTTCGCCGAGGTAGTAGCGGATCAACTCCGGCACGTAGGTGTAGAGCAACTTGTCGTCGGCGACGCCGTTGCCGACCGCGTTGGCGATCGTCACCCGGCCGGCGCGGGCGGCGTTGAGGATGCCCGGGCAGCCGACGAGACTGTCCGGCCGGAAATGCAGCGGGTCGAGGTAGTCGTCGTCGAGGCGCCGGTAGACGACGTCGACCCGCTGTTCGCCGGCGGTCGTGCGCATCCAGACCACGCCGTCGCGGCAGGACAGGTCCCGACCCTCGACCAGCTCGACGCCCATCAGTCGGGCCAACAGCGAATGCTCGAAGTAGGCGCTGTTGTAGACGCCGGGGGTGAGCACGACCACGGTCGGGTCGTCGATCCCGGCCGGGGCGGCCGCGCGCAGGGCGTGCAGCAAGCGGGCCGGGTAGGTATCAACGGGCCGCACCCGGTGCGTCGCGAGCAGCTCCGGGAAGACCCGCGCCATCGCTCGGCGGTTCTCCACCACGTAGCTGACGCCGGACGGGGTGCGCAGATTGTCCTCCAGCACCCGGAAGTCGCCGGCCTCGTCCCGCACCAGGTCGATCCCGCTGACGTGGATCCGCACGCCGTTCGGGGGCGTCACGCCGTACGCCGGGCGGCAGTGCGCCGAGCTGCTCACGACGACCCGCCTGGGCACGACACCGTCGCGGAGCACCTCTTGCCCGGCGTACACGTCGGCGAGGAACGCCTCCAGAGCCCGGATCCGCTGGACGACACCGCGTTCGACGACGTCCCACTCCTGCGCGGCGATCAGGCGGGGGACGAGGTCCAGCGGAAACGGTCGCTCCTCACCCGAGACGTCGAAGGTGATCCCCTGGTCGCGGAAGGCATTTGCCAGAGCGTTGGCGCGGCCGTCGAGGTCTTCGGCCGAGAGCGCCTGCAGTGCGGCGTACAGCGCGGACGTACCCGCGTGCGGGACACCGTTCGAGGCGAAGACCTCGTCCCAGGCGGCGTCCAGGCGATAGCCGTCGAACAGATCGCCCATGGGCGGGACGCTAGGTCGGTCAGATGTCCGGAGTGTTGCAGCGCTGTGACGGTCGCGTCGCCCCGGCGCAGGGTTCCCGGGGGTGTGCGGGGGCAAGATCGGTGCCATGGCGAGCCCTGTGATCCCCCCCGAACACCGCCCGACGACCGGGCGTGAGCGGGTGCCGGTGCGCACCATCGCGACGGTGATCGGCATGGTCCTGGCGACGGTCCTGGTCCTGCTGCTGCTGCGGGCGATGTCGAAGATCTTGGTCTGGGTCGTCATTGCCGCGTTCTTCGCGGTCGCGCTGCACCCGCTGGCCAACCGGATCCAGCGGCGCGTCGGCGGCCGTCGCTGGCTCGCCACCCTGCTGCTGTTCCTGGTCGCCGTCGTCCTGCTGGTGGGGATCACCGCCGCCTTCGTCACCCCGCTGGTCCGGCAGGCGGGGGTGCTCATCGACCGGGCGCCCGCCTATCTCGACCAGGTCCGGTCCGGCAAGGGCACCCTCGGGGAGTTGGCCCAGCGGGTCCATCTGAACGAGTTTCTGGCCCGCAACAGCAGCAAGCTCAAAGCCAACGCCTCGACCCTCGGCGCCCCCGCCCTGGGCGTGCTCCGCAGCGCCGCCACCTCCGCCGCGGCGACCATCACCATCGTCGTGCTGGCCTACCTGATGGTGCTCGAAGGCCCGAAGATCGTCGACAGCTCACTGGCCCTGCTGAGCGAGCAGCGCCAGCGCCGGGTCCGCAAGGTCAGTGCCGACTGCGCCCGGACCGTCACCGGCTACCTGTCCGGCAACGTGCTCATCAGCGTCATCTGCGGCGCGCTGACCTACGTGACCTTGCTGCTGCTGGGGGTGCCGTACGCCGGGCTGATCGCCCTGTTCGTCGCCATCGCCGATCTCATCCCGCTGGTAGGCGCGACCCTCGGCGCTGTCGTCGCGGTGCTCGCGGCGTTCGTCCACAACACGACCGCCGGGATCGTGGTCGCGGTCGTCTTCATCGTCTATCAGCAGTTGGAGAACCACCTGCTGCAACCGGTCATCTTCGCCCGCACAGTGCAACTCAACCCGCTCGCCGTCCTGCTCGCGATCCTGGCCGGCGTCGAGCTCGCCGGCATCCTCGGCGCGCTGCTCGCGATCCCCGTCGCCGGGGTCATCCAGGTCATCGTCCGCGACCTCTACGACAACCGGAAGGGCCAGCTCAAGGCGGCGCCGACCGTTGGCGAGGCCGAACAACCGGTCTGACCGCTCAGGGCAGCTCCTGGGCGAGCTCCCAGATGTGACCGTCGGGGTCTGTGAGCGCC
>JAYSQK010000431.1:0-1728 GCA_043721555.1 Frankiales bacterium | reverse complement strand
CCGAGCCGCCCAACACCGAGCCGCCCAACACCGAGCCGCCGACCACCGATGCGCCGGACCCCCTCGCGCCGGTGACCAGCGCGCCGACGGCCACCGGATCAGTGCAGCAGCCGTACGCCGCACCCGAGCCACCCGTCGAGCACGACCTCGACAGTGCGGCGGTCGACGAGCTGGCTGGTTCGGTGCTGATCATGTCCGGACGTCCGCGCTATCACGTGCCAGGTTGCCGGGACCTGCTCGGTCAGGACGCTGCAGAGGTCGACGTGCGGGACGCCCGGCACGAGGGGTTCACGCCGTGTGGGGTGTGCAGGCCCGATCAGGCCCTCGGTCACCCAGCGCTGGATTCGCCGACCCCGGCGAACGATGACGCCGCTGCCGCTGCGCCCCCCACTCGGCCGGGCGACGGCCTGGCCCAGTGAGCATCCGGACCGCCTGCGTAGTCGCGCAGCCGGTCGGGAGCGCCCAGCCTGCCCGGTTGCATCCCTACCAGAGGGTCATCGACCTGGTAAAGATGCCGGCGAGGTCGTCCTCGGTCACCGGTCGGGGTGACGTCGCGAGCAACCGCTGCTGCTTGAGCGTGCCGTCGACCAGCGCCGCCACGTCGCCCTCGTCGAAGCCGACTGCTGCGACCCCGTTGGGGATGTGGATGTCGCGCATCAGCTGGGACAGCACGGTCGGCAGGAACTCCGACAGGTCCGATGGCCGGTCGGCTCCTGGCGAGAGCAGCTCCGCGGCGCGGACGTGTCGCTCCGGGGACGCCTCGAAGGTGAACCGGAACGCCTCCGGCGCGGTCAGCGAAACCGACATGCCGTGCGGGACCATGGGTTCGCCCGACGGGTAGCCGTCGGGGTGGAAGTCCTTCACCTGGCCGGCGATGGGATAGGCGTTGGCGTGCGGGATATGCACGCCGGCATTGCCGAAGCCCATGCCGGCAAAGGTCGCCGCCAGCGCCATGTCGGCTCGGGCCTGCCGGTCTTCGCCGTTGCGGACGGCGGTCCGGAACGAGCCGGCCAGCAGCGCCATCGCCTTCTCCGACCACATGTCCGAGATGGGATTGGAGCCGCAGTAGGGGACCCGCTGCTGCGGCTCCTTGCGCTCGTTGGAGGTGTACCAGCGCGCGGTGTAACTCTCCAGGGCGTGGCACAGGATGTCCATGCCCGCGGCGGCGGTCACCCCGGCGGGTTGGGTGTAGGTGAGGTCCGGGTCGATGACGGCGAGCGTCGGGCGGAGCCGGGCGTGACTGATGCCGGTCTTGACCTTGAGGTGGAGCACGTCCATGACGCAGATTGTGGTGCTCTCCGAGCCGGTCCCGGTGGTGGTGGGGACCGCCACGAGCGGCTTGAGCGGCTGGGACGGCGCAAGCCCCTTGCCGACCGGGACGTTGATGTAGTCCATCAGCTCACCCGGGTTGGTCGTGAGCAGGTTGATCGCCTTGGCGGTGTCGATGCTCGATCCGCCGCCGACCGCGACGTAGGCGTCCCACGGGCCGGTGGACCGGGCGTAGGCGATCGCCTCGTCCAGGCTGACGTCGGTTGGTTCGACATGCACGCCGTCGAAGACGTGCGCTTCGATGCCGAACTGCGCCATCTGGTCGGCGACCCGCTGCGGCGTGCCGGTCGCGGCCACCCCGACGTCGGTTACGACGAGCACCCGGCGGACGCCGTACTGACTGAGGTCGAAACCGATCTCGTCAGCGGCTCCGGCACCGAACTTGAGCAGCGGGGCGCC
>JAYSQK010000430.1:0-1910 GCA_043721555.1 Frankiales bacterium | reverse complement strand
TGAGGACGTCTGCGATCCCCCCGCCGAGCAGGACGGCGAGCCCTTGTACGGCGTACAGGCTGGTGCCCGCGATGCCGAACGCCCGTCCCCGAAAGCTCGGCGGGGTCGCCGCGACGTAGGCCGCGTTGGCGATCATCTGCAGCGCTGAGCAGGCGCCCGACAGCACCCACAGCACGGCGACCAGGCCGAGCGAGCCGGTGGCTGGGGTGAGGAGCAGCGGCAGGCACGACCCGACGAGCAGCGGCACGAGCAGGCGCTGCCGGCGCTCGACGTCGATCCGCAGGAGCAGCGCGCTGCCGAGCACGAAGCCGGCCGGGACGGCCGCCGTGAGCACCCCAGCGGCGACCGCGCCGCCGTGCAGGGACGCCGCGACCGGCACCGCAAGCCCCTCGGGCACGATGATCGTCGCGGCGCCGAGCAGGGCCAGACCGAGCAGCCGTCGCAGGCTGGGCTCGCCGAGCACGTAGCGCGCCCCGGCAAGGGTGTCGGCGATGAGCGAATGCTGTTCGTCGGTCGCAAGTGCCGCGGGCCGGGAGCGCAGGCCGGCCAGCAGCAACCCGGCCGAGAGCGCGAAGCTCGCGGCGTCCAGCAGCAGCGCACCCTGCACGCTCGTCGCGGCAACCAGCGCCCCACCGACGAGGTAGCCGAGCACCTGTCCGCTCTGCCCGACGATCTGCAGCACGCCACTGGCGACGACGTAGCCCTCGGGCGCGAGGACATCGGGCAGCAGCGCGCTCCGGGCGCTCTCGAAGGGGGGCTCGAGCAGCCCGACCGCGAGCAGGACGACGAAGGCCACCGGCAGCGGGAGACCCGGCAGCGCCAGCCCGATCAGCAGGACGACGCGCAACAGGTCGCAGACGACCATGACGGTACGACGGGGGTAGCGGTCGGCCAGCGTCGACAGCACCGGGCCGCCGATGACCCCCGGTGCAAACGACACCGCGAAGGTCGCCGTCGCGGCCAGGGCCGAGTGCGACCGCTCGAAGACCAGCAACGAGACGGCGATGCGAGCCACCTGGTCGCCGAGGATCGACAGCCCGTAGGCGAGGAAGATCGCCCGGAACTCGCGCACCGCGAAGACCTGCCGGTACGACGTGCGGCCGGGCTCAACGGTGCGCACAGGGGACAGTCTGGCCGATACGTGGACGCGATGTTGCAGAACCCCGGTGCAACCATGGGGACGACCCCCGCCCGGGTGGTGGAACGGCAGACACAGGCCGCTTAAACCGGCCCGCCCGCGAGGGCATGCGGGTTCGAGTCCCGCCCCGGGCACCGCCCCACCCCAGCCGTGCTCGGTCCGGGGCACACGACGGTCCCGCCGTACGTTGTAGGACATGCCCGACCCCGAACGAGGGTCGAGCGGAGGAGCGAGCACACGATGGCCGGACTGCAGTCCAGCAACCCCGTCTTCAGAAACACCCCGACGCTCCAGCGCGGTGGAGCCGCGTCCGGCGTGGGCGGCGGCTACCCCTCGCCGCAGGACGTCACCGAGATCTACAACACCCCGCAGCGGCTCACGATGGATGACGTCGTCGTCAAGACGGGCATCCTGCTCGGCATCGTCGTCGTCACCGGCGCGATCGCCTGGGTGCTGAACGCCGGGCCAGGCCTGGTCGCCGCGGCCGGCATCGGCGGTTTCGTGCTGGCAATGGTCAACATCTTCAAGCGGCAGATCAGCCCGCCGCTGATCCTCGCCTACGCGGCGCTCGAGGGCGTCTTCCTCGGCGCGATCAGTCACGCCTATGACACGCGGTACAACGGCATCGCGCTGCAGGCGGCAGTCACCACGGCGGCGATCTTCGGCGGGGTGCTGTTCGGCTACAAGAGCGGCCGGCTGCGGGCCACGCCGAAGTTCACCAAGATCGTGACCGGTGCGTTCCTCGGCCTGTTCGCGCTCGTCGTGGTCAACG
>JAYSQK010000429.1:0-7357 GCA_043721555.1 Frankiales bacterium | reverse complement strand
TCGTCGGGAGTGCGAACAGCGGCGTCGACAGCACGGTGTCGATCAGCTTGTTGGGTTTGGTCTGCGCACTGAACCGGCCGCCGAAGTCGAAGAACGTCTGCCAGCCGACGAACCGACGCGGCGCCCGGAAGCCCCCGCGAAGATCACCCGGGTCTGCCTGGGGCTGCTGGCCATCCGGCACCTGCACGCGGGAGTCGAAGATCAGGCCGAAGAAGGGCCGACCGTTGTCACCGGCCAGGTTCGCTCGATACGAGGGGCGCACCAAGCTGTGCCCGAACCGGTAGGCGGCACCAGAGAATTCGACTGGGATGTAGGGGTTGTGGTCCGTCCGGTAGTGCCGCGGCCCATGTTCCAGGACGTCATCGATAACGGATTGCCCGACGAAGTTGGGGAGGACGCGATTGACCACCAACCACTGGTAGTGCCAGGTCGTCAGGCGGCGGGCGAGCTCGAACGTGTCGGCTGGCTCGGCAGCTGCGGTCGTCACCGTGTCGACGGCGTGGTTGTGGAACAACAGGAACGCGGCGTGTAGACCGCTGATGATGAGGTTGCTGTCGTTGCGCGGGTCACCGATGACCGCGGAGTGGTCGGCCCGTCGGGGCAGGTCCTCGAATTGGCCTCCCGACTCGACCAGAAACTTGATCGGCTGCTTCGGGTCGTACAGCTCCGACTGGGTCACCGGTCCCCCGCCGTACACCGAGTCCAGGTCGAAACGGGCCGACCTGGCGTTCGGCGAGGTGGTGGGGTCGGTGGCGACGCCGAGCCTTGAGGTCGCATCGAAGCTCAGGTCATGGTCGATGAACTGACCGACGAACGTCATGCCGGCGGTGTCGTGCGGATTGTTGCGATTCACCAGATTCAGCGCCGGGTCGGTGATCAACGTCACCGGGCCGCCACGCGGACCGAACAGATCGTCACGCGCATCCAATATGCCACCGGGTTCGCCGATGGTGAGCAGCGCCTGCCGCAGTTGCGGGCTATCGGGCGCAAAGCCAGGCCGATGGAACATTCGCCCGAACGTCGCTGACGGCGTGTAGCCGTTGGCGCCCATCGGGCAGCCGCCCCCCGACGAGGCATACCTCGGCTCCGCGGCGGCGGCCCGTGTCGCGACCGATCCGCTCAAGCCGGTCAGTGCGGCCGCGCCGAGACCCGTCATGCCCGCCCGCAGGATGCTGCGGCGGGTCGGTCCGGTAGGCGGGCTCGGTCGATGCGTCACAAGGGGCTCCTGGCGTCGTGGGGGCTGTCCGTGGCGGGGCCACGTGCACCCACCGCCAACAGAAGCCCCCACCCGGCCGGTGATACCTACGCAGCCATGCGCACCGGGATGGCGCCCTTGCCGTTACCTCGGCCTGGTTGGCGGAGCTGAGAAAGGCGCCGGCCTACCGCACGGTGAACGATTGCTTCAACGTGGCGCTCGAGCTGTCGCCCGCATACACGTCGATCAGCCCCGGCTCGACGACGAAGCGCCCCCGGTTGTCGTAGAAGCCGAAGTCGCTTCGGTCGAGCGTGAAGTTGATGGTGGTCTTCTGCCCCGGCGCCAGTGTCACGCGCTGGAAGCCGCGCAACCGGCGGACCGGCTGGGAGATGCTCGCCACCGGATCGTGGAGGTAGAGCTGGACGACCTCATCGCCTTGGCGGGCACCGGTATTGGTCACGTCGACCGACGCTGTGACGCTCCCCTTCCGCGACACCTGCTGCGCCCCTAGACGCAGGTTGGTGATGTCGAAGCTGGTGTAGCTGAGGCCGTAACCGAACACGAATTGCGGGTCGCAACTCGGCAGGTCGCGGTAGCGCGAGTTGTACTTCGAGGTCACGTCGCACGGGCGCCCGGTGGGCTCGTGGTTGTAGTAGATCGGGACCTGGCCGACCCGGCGGGGGAACGAGACGGGCAGCTTGCCACCTGGGTTGACCTTGCCGAACAACACATCGGCGACCGCGTTGCCGGCCTGGACGCCTGGGAACCACGCCTCCAGAATCGCCGGCGACGGCCCCACGACACCGTCGAGCGTCAACGGCCGGCCGTTGAACAAGACCACGACGAACGGCTTGCCGGTCGCCTTGATCTGCGCGATCAGCTCCTCCTGCTTGCCTGGCAGATCGATCTCGCTGCGCGAGGCGGCCTCGCCGCTCTGTCCGCGGGATTCGCCGAGCGCGAGAACCACCTGATCGGCTGACTGCGCCGCAGCCACGGCCGCCGCGAAGCCGGCATCAGACCCGCATTCGTCGGCGGGGGTGTTGTTCGGCGGCTCCTTGTCGGCGATCGCGCACCCTTGGGCGAAGGTCGTGTTGGGGTGTTGCGCCTTGATCCCCTCGAAGACGGTCACGGCGTCTTCGTCTCGACCCTGACCCCACCACGGGCCCAGCACGTCGTGCTTGTTGTTGCCGAGCGGTCCGATGACCGCGATCGACTTGGTCGGATCGAGTGGCAGCGCGCCCCCGTCATTTTTCAGCAGCACCATCGAGCGCCCGGCCGCCTTTCGCGCAGCGGCCACGGCGTCTGGCAGCAGCTGCGCCGATGCGGCGTTGGTGGGGTCGACATACGGGTGGTCGAACAGGCCTGCCCGGAACTTGACCCGAAGAATCCGGCGCACCGCGTCGTCGATGCGGGCCGTCGAGATGCGGCCGTCGGAGACCAGTTGTTTGCCGTTGTCACGGATGAGCGTGCTGACCATCTCGGAGTCGGTACCGGAATTCAACGCAAGCGCGGCCGCGTCCGGGCCGTCGGCGGCGGTGCCGTGCCCGCACGGGCCGGAATCGGGCTTGCTTGCGGGGCAGGCGCGCAACTCGGCCACGGCCGTGTAGTCACTTTCGATGAAGCCGTCGAAGCCCCACTCCTTTTTCAGGATGTCGGTCTCGAGGTCATGGTTGCCACAGCCGCCCACGCCGTTGATGGCGTTGAAGGAACACATGGCCGTGTCGGCCCCGGCGTCGATCGCTGCCTTGAACGGCGGCAGGTAAAGGTTACGCAGTCGCTGTTCGGAGATATCGGTCGTGTTGTAGTCCCGCCCGCCTTCGGGCTGGCCATACGCGGCGAAGTGCTTGACGCTCGTGACGACCTTGTCCGGCTTGCTGTAGTCGCCGCCCTGCGCGCCCTTCACGCGGGCAGCCGCGAGGACCGAATTCAGATACGGGTCTTCGCCACCGGCCTCGGAGATCCGGCCCCAGCGCGGCTCGTGGGAGACGTCGACCATCGGGCTGTAGATCTGCTTGAGCCCGACCGCTGCCGACTCCCGGGCGCCGAAGGCGTGGTCCTGGAAGGCGAGGCTCGGATCAAAGCTGCTCGCCGTGCCCAGCGGGATCGGAAAGATGGTCCGGAAGCCGTGGATCGTGTCGTAGGCGAACATGATCGGAATGCCCAGCCGCGACTGTTCCACCGCGACGTGCTGCAGGTGGTTGATCTTCTGTGGATCAACGAGACTGAACACCGAGCCCACGCCCTGACGGGCCTCGGCGTCGGTGATCTGGCCGTCCGACAACAACTGCAGCTGCTGCAGTTTTTCGGTCAGCGTCATCCGGGCAAGCAGGTCGCTCACCTTGCGCTCGACACCTCGATCGGCCGGTTGTCGGGTGGGCCGGAGTACCGCCTCGTCGCTGGACTGGGTCGCGGCGACGACGCCACTCGCGACCCCAAGCGTCAGCGCAAGCGCTGCCGCACCGATGGCTGACCGACGACCTGTTCGCATGAGGACCTCCTTGCACGGGGTCGCAACCCGGCCGGCCAGCGCCCTCGCGGTGGCCATTGCACGCACGTTCCGCGGATCGGGTCAAGAAGGGGCGTCTCATCGCTTCCTACCCTGAACCGGACTTCCAGCGTCGCGGTCGGCCTGCCACGGTGCTCGGCAGCAGCGTTGTCAGGGATCCGGATCGCGGCGCCTGGCGGCAGGAACGTGCAGCTGATGGTCGCGGCCAGAAGATCCGGTCTGGCGGCCATTTGCGTACCGGCAATGCCGACCGTCAGGGCGCTCTGGGCGGCCGGTCGCGGCTTGCAATTTCGGGTGCGGGATCTGCTTCAGGCTCGATCAGCACGCCGTCTCACTCGTCATCCCAAGCGGCGGCGCTGATCCGCCAACCCGCGGCTGTCCGGACGAAATGCGTGGGCTTCATACCGCAGCCGGTGAAGGGGATCCCGTCCTGCACGCCAGCCTTTGCATAGCTGCAGAAGTGCTGTGCGATGTCGCCGAAGACCTGAGTCTCGCCGCGCAATTCCCACTCGCTGAAGTCCACGAGCCGTCCCGAGGTCAGCAGCGCCTCCCGAGGCGCGAGAAAGCTCTCGACTCCATCGACGGCGGGCTCGTCGCCACAGGTCCGGACGATCACTGCCTGGGGCAGGAACACCGCACGAAGCTCGGCGAGTCGGTTCGCGCTGCCCGCCCCTGAGGTGAAGGCGCCGAAGAATGTCCGCACCAGGGCGGTGATCTCCTCCCGGTCAGCAGTCGCGATCGGGTCAGCGCCAGGGCTGGGCACGGCGCCAGCCGCGGAGGTGTTCCCACTCCTGGCTGAGGATTCCGAAGATCACGATGTCGGTCCACGCACCCTTGAAGAGCTCCCGGCCCACCAGGTGTGCCTCTTGGCGCAGGCCGAGGCGCCGGAGCATGCGAAGCGACGGCTCGTTGCGGGCGTCGACCCGGGCGTACGCGCGATGCAAGCTCAAGGCCGGGAACGCAGCGTCCAGGAGCAGCGTCGTCGCCTCGCTGGCATATCCGCACCCCTGCGTGTCGGTTGCCAGGACGAAGCCGAACTCGGCTTGACGGTGCGCGCTGCTTGCCCAGCTCAGATTCACCGAACCGATCACGCGTCGATCCTCGGTGCGCTCGATGGCCCACGTCCCGTGGTCGCCCTCCTGTGCCACGACGCTGCCCGACACCTTCGCGAGCCGGTGCCGCGTCTCCTGCCGGGTACGCACCACCCATGGGATGAACGGCAACACGCGCGGATCGGGCTGGAACAGCTGAACGTCATCGAGATCGTCATGGTGGGACGGGCGCAGCTCCAGCCGGCCACTGGCCACGGGCGGCGCAAAGCTCAGCATGCGTTCGGTGTACGTCGGGTCGATGCCGCAGCACGGCTGCGCGCTGCCAGCTCGGTGACCGAGGGCTGCTGCACGAGGACCGGCATCAGGGGAGTCTTGCAGTCGCTTCCCGCAACCAGCGTGCTCTCGCAGCGAGCCGCTGCGTGCGGAACCAGGTGTGCTTGCCGATCGTCTGGGGGAGCTCCCCAAGATCGCCCGCGACGTTGTAGGGGGACTACGGCGCGACGTACAGTCCCTGCGCCCGTCGGTAAGGACCTACGACGAGAAGTCACATCAGCGCTCTCTTGCCAGAAAGGCACGTTGACTTGTGAGTATGTCGACAGATGACGGGTTGGTGGGGTCGCACACCGTCGTCATCCCCAGCTCACTGGCGATGGGGGACGCGGACGGTGTCGGGCCCACCGGGAGACCAAGACCGGTGTTCGCGGCGCCGGTCGCGCTCGAGCGACACGGCCCCGCCCGGATCCTGGCGATGTGCAACCAGAAGGGTGGGGTCGGCAAGACCACCTCGACGATCAACCTGGGGGCGGCGCTGGCCGAGCAGGGTCGGCGGGTGCTGCTCGTCGACTTCGATCCGCAGGGGGCCCTGTCGGTCGGGCTTGGCGTCAATCCGCTCCAACTGGACCGGACGATCTACAACCTGCTGATGGAGCGCAACGTCGTCGTCGACGACGTGCTGCTCCGGACCGGGGTGCCGGGGATGGACCTGCTGCCCAGCAACATCGACCTGTCCGCCGCGGAGGTGCAACTGGTCAACGAGGTGGCTCGCGAGCAGTCCCTCCTGCGGGTCCTCGGCCCCGTGCTCGCGGACTACGACATCGTCCTGATCGACTGCCAGCCCTCGCTCGGGCTGTTGACGGTCAATGCGCTCACCGCCGCGCACGGAGTCATTGTCCCGCTCGAATGCGAGTTCTTCGCGCTCCGAGGGGTCGCCCTGCTGATCCAGACGATCGACAAGGTGCGGGAGCGCCTTAACCCTCAACTTGAGCTTGAAGGAATTCTGGCGACCATGTACGACGCCCGCACGCTGCATGGTCGGGAGGTGCTCGCGCGGGTGGTCGAGGCGTTCGGCGACCGGGTCTTCCACACCGTCATTAACCGCACCGTTCGCTTCCCCGAGACGACGGTCGCCGGCGAGCCGATCACGTCCTATGCGCCGACCTCGGCCGGTGCCCAGGCCTACCGAGATCTGGCCATCGAGGTCCTCGCGCGATGAGTCGTCGCAGCACCCTGCCCGGAGCTGATGAGCTCTTCCGGGCGACGGGGGAGGGGGCCAGCCGGGGGCCCGATCCTGCCGGCGTCGAGGTGACCGGTCCCGCGGCAGCGCCTGCGCTGTTGGCCGGGCAGCCACCGCCACTGCCGGCCCTGGAATCGGCTGACGACGGGTTGAGCTTCGTCAGCACGGGGGTCCGGCAGACGGCGGTCCGGCCACGCCCGCGAAGCGCAGGAGAGCGCCGCCCGAGTGGCCGCGAACGCCATGACGAGAAGATCACCGTCTACGTCTCAGCGGCCGAGTTGATGGACCTCGAGCACGCCCGGCTGGCCCTGCGCGGCGATCATGGCTTGGCTGTCGACCGGGGGCGGATGGTCCGGGAGGCGCTGGCAGTGGTGATCGCTGACTTCGAGGCCAGGGGCGACGCGAGCATCCTCGTCCGGCGCCTGCGCGGGCACTGAGGTGCTGTACGCGCTCGCCCATCCGTTGGCCTTCGTCGTCCTGCTCGGCTCGTACGTCGCGGGCGTGGTGCTGCACGGGTGGGTGCAGGCGCTCGCGGCCAGCCGCTTCGGGGACGCGCGGATCAGGTTGGAACGCCGGACAGCGCCTGACCCTCGACGGCACATTGACCCGTTCGGGGCCGTCGCGGCTGCGATCGCTGGTCTCGGTTGGACGCTCCCGGTCACCTATCCCGACCGACGAAGACGCCTCCAGGTCATCACCGTGGCTCTGGTTGGGCCGGCGGCGAATCTCGTGCTGGGGCTGGGATTGCTGGTCGCGTTCCGCTTCGCGTACGGCCCGGTGGGGGTCAAAGCGCCCGCGCTGTTGCTTCAGCGAGGCACGAGTACGGACGGCCACCCGGTCGAGTTGGCCCTGCTGCTCGTGGGCCTGTCGCAGCTCTACCTGGGAGCGCTGAGCCTGGTGCCCCTCCCGCCACTCGACGGCGGCCGCCTGCTGTTCGCGTTGGCCCGAACGACCCCTGGCTGGCAGCGCGCGGAGTTTCGGCTGGTCGAGCAGAACATCGGGGTCGGTGTCCTGCTCGCCTTGCTGTTGATCCCGCTCGGCGGACCGCAACCGATCCTGCCGCAGCTCCTCGACACCGTGTTGGCTCCGGT
>JAYSQK010000428.1:0-2195 GCA_043721555.1 Frankiales bacterium | reverse complement strand
GGATCGTTCGGGCTGTCGAGCCGGCACGACACGTCCGTGGTGCGGGTCCGCGACGGCGCCAGCCTGCACTGCGACGGCGTGGTCAGCCTGCAGCGCGGGGTGCGGGTGGTCGTCGACAGCGGCCGGCTCACGATCGGGCACGGCACCAACGTCAACGGGCTCGGCACCAAGCTGCTCTGCGCCCAGGAGATCACCATCGGCGAGCACTGCACCTTCTCCTGGGACGTGCAGGTGCTCGACACCGACTTCCACGCGGTGACCCGCGGCGGCGTCGAGCTGCCCAAGACCGCCCCGGTGCGGATCGGCAACCGGGTGTGGATCGGCACCCGCGCCGTCGTCCTCAAAGGCGTGACCATCGGCGACGGCGCCGTGGTTGCGGCCGGCGCGATCGTGACGCGGGACGTGCCGGCCGGATCGGTCGTCGCCGGCGTGCCCGCCATGGAGGTCGGTCGCGCCGACAGTTGGCGCTGAGCGTCCACGCCCAGCTAGGCACCCCCCAACCCGGGTGATCCACGGAAGGTTGGGCACCCGGATGATCTTTGCGGAGGTGCCCAACCTTCCAGATCACTCGGGGGGTGGGTGGGGGCGCCGCCGCCCACCACTGCAACCACAAACGCCACGCCCGCGGCTGACCAGCCGCGGCGGGACCGGTCGATCGCCACGCCCGCGGCTATGCTGACGAGGTCCCCGGGGCGCGCCTCGCCGCGCCCCTGTCGAGCGGCCGGGAGGCTGACCCCGCGTGGCAGTCACCGCACCAGGGGCGCCCCCGACCGTCGACCGCAGAGCCCTGGCACGCTCACGGGCCGCCGCGCAGGGGTCGGTCCGCTGGGAGCTGCTCACCCAGCTGGTCCGCAAAGACCTCAAGGTGAAATACCAGGGCAGTGCGCTCGGCTTCGCCTGGAGCCTGGCCAACCCACTGCTGCTGATGGGCATCTACTACTTGATCTTTGGCGTCGTCCTGGCGAACGGCATCCCCGGCTTCCCGATCTACCTGATGTGTGGCTTGCTGCCGTGGACGGCGTTCTCGGCGGCAGTGAGCACCGCATCCGGCACCGTCGTCGGCAATGCCGGGCTGGTGAAAAAGGTGCGGTTCCCGCTGCAGGTGCTCCCGCTGTCGGCGGTCGGCTACGCCCTCGTGCACTTCGCGCTGCAACTCGGCGTCCTGCTCGTCGTGACGACGTTCTTCCGGCACGACTTCAGTCCGGCGTTCCTGCTGATCCTACCCGCGATGGCCCTGCTGCTGTTGTTCTCGACCGCGCTGTCCTACCTCGTCGCGGCGCTCAACGTCCGCTACCGCGACACCGCTCACGTCGTCGAGATCGCCCTGCTGGTCTGGTTCTGGCTCAACCCGATCCTGTACCAGTCGAGCCTGGTCAAGGCCCACCTCGGTGGCTATTTCTGGCTCTACTTCCTCAATCCGATGGCGACCGTCGTCTCGGCCTTCCAGCGCGCGGTGTTCGTGAAGGACGACTACATCAACACCATCAACCACACACCGGGTCATGCCCTCGCCGACCCGGGCTACCTGTTCTACGTCGCCAACCTGGCGATCGGATTCGTCATCGCCGGGCTGCTGTTCTTGCTGGCCCGCCGGGTGTTCACCCGGATGCAAGCCGACTTCGCGGAAGAGTTGTGAGCGAACCGGTCATCACGGCCCGCCAGGTCAGCAAGCGCTTCGTCACCCACAAGCAGCGGGCGACCTCGCTCAAGGAGCGCATCGTCACGCGCCGGGCGGTCACCGATGGCGAGTTCTGGGCCCTGCGCGACGTCGATGTCGTCGTCGGCCCGGGTGAGACCGTCGGGCTGATCGGACCCAACGGCGCCGGCAAGTCCACGACCCTCAAGGTGCTGGCCGGGATCCTGCGGCCTACCTCCGGCGAGGTCGCGGTCGAGGGCCGGATCGCCTCCCTGCTGGAGTTGGGGGCAGGCTTCAACGGCGAGTTGACCGGGCGCGAGAACATCTACCTCAATGCCGCCCTGCTCGGCCTGACCCGCCGCGAGGTCGACTCGCTGCTCAGCTCGATCATCGAATTCTCCGAGCAGGGCCCCCGCATCGACGACCCCGTGAAGCACTACTCCTCCGGCGAATACGTCAAGCTCGCCTTCGCCGTCGCGGTCCACGTCGACCCCGACGTGCTGCTGGTCGACGAGGTGCTCGCGGTCGGCGACGAGGCCTTCCAGCGCAAATGCCTCGC
>JAYSQK010000427.1:0-3650 GCA_043721555.1 Frankiales bacterium | reverse complement strand
CTCGCGCAGATGACACCATGTGGTGTTGGCATCCAGCACACGCTCGGTGGCGATGGCCTCCACCGGGGTGCTGCGGGGATTCCACTTGATGATGAAGGCGATCTCGCGCGCCAAGGCCGCCGCTTGGGTGCTGACTGCTTGCATGATCTTCAGGGAACACGCCGCTGGAACCTGCGCGTCTTCGATCTCGGCCTGGCTTGTTGCGCGGTGGAGTTCCTGGCCGCCTCGCTCGGCGATCCGACCCAGGCCTCGGTGGGTGCTCGACCGGTGGCCGACGGCCCCCGTGAGGCGGACGTCCTCGTCGTCAGCGGGACGGTCACCGACAAGCTCGCCCCAGCGGTCCGTCGGATCTACGACCTCATGCCGGAGCCGCGCTACGTCTTGTCGTTCGGGTCGTGCTCCAACTGCGGTGGGCCTTACTGGGACAGCTATTCGGTCACGAAGGGCGTCGACCAGCTCGTGCCCGTCGACGTCTACGTCCCCGGTTGCCCGCCTCGCCCGGAGGCGCTGCTGCAGGGGATCCGGCTGCTCGAGGACCGCCTGTCCGGCCCGCTTCAACGGGATGCCACCTTGCCGGGGGAGGCCACGCCGGGTCGGCCTGCCGCTCTGGGTAGGCCGGCCACCCGCGAGGGGTCGGTTGGCTTGACGTCCACCCGGCTCCGCCCCGTCGGGCCCGAAGACCTACGCGCCGTCCTCGCGGATCTGGCCGGCGCAGATCTGGCCGGCGCAGATCGGGCTCAAGAGGAGCTGCCGTGACGCCGGAGCAGCTCGCCGCTCGAGCAGTCGCCGTGCTGGGCGAGCAGTCGATCAGCACCTCGGCGTACTCCCAGGTTGTGGTGGACGTGCCGCGCGCGCGCTGGGCCTTAAGCGTCACGGCGGTCCGTGACGACGCCGACCTCGGGTGCACCTTCTTCGACCGCCTGACGGCCGTCGACGAAGGAACAGCCGGTTTCGACGTGTGGCTGCACGTCTGGTCGCCCGAGCACCGGCACGGGCTGCAGTTGCGCACCCGCTGCCCCCGCGACGACGCGCGCGTCCCCTCGCTCGCCGCGGTCTTCGCGGGCGCGGCCTGGCACGAGCGGGAGACTTGGGAGATGTTCGACATCGGCTTCGACGGCCACCCGGACCTGCGGCCGCTGCTGCTGCCGGACGGCTTCGAGGGGCACCCGCTGCGCAAGGATTTCGTGCTCGCCGCGCGCGTCGCCAAGGAGTGGCCCGGTCGCAAGGAGCCGGGCGAGTCGCCGGGTGACCGGCCGCCCCGGCGCCGGGTGCAGCCACCCGGCGTGCCCGGACCGGGCGGCTGGCCGCCGTGAGCGACCTGCCGCCGCGCTCACGCGGCACCATCGCGCTGCTCGAGGAGACCTGCACGAGCTGCATGCTCTGCGCTCGCGAGTGCCCGTGCTGGTGCATCGTCATCGACTCACATCAGGAAGACGTCCCGGGGCGCCAGGGCGGTCGGCCCACGGTCACGCATGTCCTGGACCGCTTTGCCATCGACTTCAGCCTCTGCATGTACTGCGGGATCTGCATCGAGGTGTGTCCCTTCGACGCGCTGTTCTGGTCTCCCGAGCTCGTCCCGCCGGCGGTCGACCCGGCCGGGCTGGTCGCCGAACGAGACGCGCTGCGGGCCTGGATGTGGCGGGTGCCACCGCCGCCCCCTCTCGACGAAGGGGCCGAGCCGGCCAAGGAGGCGCAGGTCGCCCGGCAGCGCGAGGAGCGGGAACGGGGCGCCGAAGGCGAGCGTTGACGCAGGTGTAGGCAACCCCGGCACGGCGCGGGGACCAGCACAGTTGCGAGCACATCTTGTAAGCACTTCTGAGAGGCGAAGGTGCACCGCCACACCGGTCGGTTCAACGGTCTGAAGACCGCCGTCCTGCTGGGCGCGTTGACCTCGATCATCCTGCTCGTCGGCGCGCGGTTCGGCAGCGGCGGGCTCCTGATCGCGCTCGTGCTCGCGCTGGGCGTGAACGGCTACAGCTACTTCTACAGCGACAAGCTGGCGCTGCGGTCCATGCACGCCTACGCGGTGAGTGAAGTGCAGCAGCCCCGCCTCTATGCGATCGTCGCCGAGCTCGCCGCCGCGATGCGCATCCCGATGCCGCGGCTCTACTTGAGCCCCACTCCCGCCCCGAACGCCTTCGCGACTGGGCGCAACCCCCGCAACGCCGCTGTCTGCTGCACCGAGGGCATCCTGCTGCTGCTCGACGAGCGGGAGCTGCGCGGGGTGCTCGGCCACGAGCTCGCCCATGTCGGCAACCGGGACATCCTGATCAGCTCGGTGGCCGGCGCGCTCGCCAGCCTCATCATGTTCGTCGCCAACTTTGCGCAGTTCGCCGCCTTCTTCGGTGGCATGTCACGCGACCGGGAGGGGCCCGGCCTGGCCGGCACCTTGCTGTTCGTGCTGCTCGGCCCGCTGGCAGCCGGCCTCATCCAGCTGGCCATCAGCCGCAGCCGCGAGTACCAAGCGGACGCGAGCGGCGCCCAGATCACCGGCGACCCGCTCGCCCTGGCCAGCGCCCTGCGCAAGCTCGAGCAGGGCACCGCGACCCACCCGCTCGTCGACGACCCGCGTCTCGCGCCCACCAGCTCGCTCATGATCGCCAACCCGTTCCGGGGGGGCGGGGTGGGCAAGCTGTTCAGCACCCACCCGCCGATGGCCGAGCGGATCGCCCGCCTCGAGCAGATGGCCGGCTACCTGCGCTGATCCCCACGCGGCGCACCGCCACCTGTGCGCTGCCCCATGACGCCGACGGCTGGCCCCCTCCCCCCCGGAGGCCAGCCGTCGGTTGCCGTCCCGACGAGTCACGGCGATCAGGGGGATCCCTGCGTGATCGGGGACGGTGATCACGGCCGCGGACCCCCTGGGACCCGCGATCAACGGCCCTGATCAGGCGGCCCAGGTCAAACTGGTTCAGCGGTAGTTGGTGAATTGCAGCGCGAAGTCGAACTCCTTGCCCTTCAGCAGGGCGATGACCGCCTGCAGATCGTCCTTCTTCTTGGCGGAGACCCGCAGCTGATCGCCCTGGATCTGTGGCTGAACGCCCTTGGGGCCCTCTTCACGGATCGCCTTGGCCACCTTCTTGGCGTCCTCCTGACTGATGCCCTCGGAGACTTTCGCGCTGATGCGGTACTCCTTCCCGCTCTGCTGCGCCTCGCCCGCGTCCAGCGTCTTCAGCGAGATGGCCCGCTTGATCAGCTTCTCCTTGAAGACGTCGAGCAGCGCCTTCACCCGCTCCTCACTGCTTGCCTTGAGCAGCACGTCGTCGCCGGACCAGCTGATCTCGGCGCCGGTCCCCTTGAAGTCGTAACGGGTCGCCGCTTCCTTGGCCGTCTGGTTCAGGGCGTTGTCCACCTCCTGGTGGTCGACCTTGCTGACGATGTCGAACGACGGGTCGGCCACGTCTGACTCCTTGCTATCCTGTCCCGCGCACCAGGCGGGTTGCCCGAGTGGTCAATGGGAGCGGACTGTAAATCCGCCGGCTCAGCCTACGAAGGTTCGAACCCTTCACCCGCCACGCCTGCCCAGCCCCTGCTCCTCACGGACGGGGGCTGGGCGCGTTCTGCCGCACCGTCGCCGTGTAGGCTTCCCCGCGTTCGGCGCCCCTTTAGCTCAGTCGGCAGAGCGTCTCCATGGTAAGGAGAAGGTCTAC
>JAYSQK010000426.1:0-5152 GCA_043721555.1 Frankiales bacterium | reverse complement strand
GACCATTTCGTCAAGATCGGCGGCAAAGAAGGCGAGGGGGCGGCGCTACTACTGCGGCAGCAGGCGCTGGACGAAGTCCTCGAGCTGCACCGCGTTGCGCACCTCGACCATCTCGATCAGGTCCTCGTAGGCACCGGTCGCGCTGTCGCCACTCCCCCAGTACGCCGACGGCTCGGGGTTGAGCCAGTAGGCGTGCCGAGCCTTGGCCACGAGGTGCCGCAATGTCGCCGCTCCGGTCGCCCGGTAGTTGTTGCGGGCGTCGCCCAGGATCAGCAGTGAGGTGCGCGGGCCGACCGCGTCGGGGTAGTGCTCGGCGAACGTCTCGATCGAGTGGCCGTAGTCACTGTGCCCGTCGAACCATACGAGGCTCGCCTCGGCCGACATCCGGGCCAGGGCGTCGGCGACATCGCCGCCGGGGGTGAAGTACTGCGTCACCTCGTCGCAGGTGTCGATGAAGGCGAACGCCCGCACCTTGGTGAACTGCTCGCGCAGCGCATAGGCCAGCATCAGCGTGAAATGCGCGAAGCCGGCGACCGACCCGGACACGTCGCACAGGACCACGAGCTCCGGCTTGTGCGGCTTGTGCGGCCGGTGGTGGGTGACCAGGGGGACGCCGCCGGTGCCGAGCGAGGCCCGGACGGTACGCCGGAAGTCCAGCTTGCCACTGCGGCCGAGCCGCCGCCGGGCAGTGAGCCTGGTCGCCAAGCGGCGCGCGAGTGGGAACACCTGACGCCGCAGCTCGGCCATGTCGTTGCGCGACGCCCGCAGGAAGTCGACCTGCTCGGCGAGCGGCTGCACCGCCGTCTTGGAGATCTGCTCGGCGCCGCGGTCGTCGGCGAGCCGGCGGCGCACCTCGGCCTCGACCATCTCCTGGAACTGCCGGATCCGCTCGGTGATGGTCTGCCGGGCGACCCGCTCGGCGAGCCCACCGCGGTCCTGGCCGGCGAGCAGCGCCTCGAGCAGCGAGGCCATCAACGTCTCCGGCGAGAGCTGGCGCAGCACCCGGTAGGAGAACCAGGACTGCCGGCCGGGCTGGGCGTCGGACCGCCCGAGGTCCTGCACGACCTGCCGGGCGAACCGGCGCATCAGGTCCTCGTCGCCTTCGAGCAGCAGGTCGCGCAGCGCCTCGCGGTAGGCGTCCGGATCGACCGGGCCGTCGCCCTCAACGAGCTCGCCTGCTGTCCCGTTGTACGCCGGGGTGGGGTCGCCGGTGACGGCCGGGAACCACAGGTCGAACAGCGTGTCGAAGGTGGTGCGGTGGGCCGGGCGTTTGAGGACGCAGGCGGCGAAGGCGGCCCGCAGCGCCTCCCGGTCGAGCAGGTCGATGGCGCCCATCGCGCGGGTGGAGTCGAGGACCTCGGCGAGTGAGACGCTGAGCCCGGCGGTGCGCAGCGCGTCGAGGAAGGCGATCTCCCGGCCCAGCAGGCCGCCCTCGACCGCCATTAGTTGAGCTTGAGCTGGGTCGAGGCCCGCTCGTGGTCGCTGGCGTGCTTGAGCACGACGCCGAGGGTGGTCTTGACCGCCTCCTCGTCGAGGGTGTCCAGGCCGAGCGCGACCAGGGTGCGGGCCCAATCGATCGACTCGGCGATGCTCGGCGATTTCTTCAGCTCGAGCGAGCGCAGCGCGCGGACGGTGCGGACGAGTTGTTCGGCGAGCTGCTCGGCAACCTCGGGGACGCGGGACAGCACGATCGCCTTCTCGCGGGCGGCGTCGGGATAGTCCAGGTGCAGGTAGAGGCAGCGCCGCTTCAGCGCCTCGGACAGCTCACGGGTCGCGTTGGAGGTGAGGACGACGATAGGCCGACGGGCCGCGGTGATCGTGCCGAGCTCCGGGATCGTGATCTGGAAGTCCGACAGCACCTCGAGCAGTAGGCCCTCGACCTCGACGTCGGCCTTGTCCATCTCGTCGATGAGCAGCACGGTCGCGTCGGGATTGCGGATCGCGGTGAGCAGCGGCCGGCTGAGCAGGAACTCCTCGGCGAAGACGTCATCGTGGATGGCGTCCCAACTGTCGTCGTCCTTGCTGGCCTGAATCCGCAGCAGCTGCTTTTTGTAGTTCCACTCGTACAGCGCGCGGGACTCGTCCAGGCCCTCGTAGCACTGCAGGCGGATCAACTCGCTGGCAGTGGCGGTGGCGATCGCCTTGGCCAACTCGGTCTTGCCGACCCCGGCCGGGCCTTCGACGAGCAGCGGCTTGCCGAGCCGGTCGGCGAGGAACACCGTGGTCGCAATCGCCCGGTCGGTGAGATAGCCGGCGGCGCCGAGCCGCTCCTGGACATCGTCGACGGACGCGAACTGGGGCTGCAGCACAGGCGCTCCTTGGCGATGGGAAACCGAACGCCATTCTGCCGTACGGGCCTCGCGACCTGCCAGCGGGCCTACTGACCTGGAACCATCCAGGACAGCACCGATGTGCTCTGCAGCACCACCAGGACGCACATGAACAGCAGGAACCCCAGGCTCCAGCCGAGGACCTTGCGGAACAGATCACCTTCGCGTCCCTCGAGCCCCACCGCGCCGGCCGCGATCGCGAGGTTCTGCGGGCTGATCATCTTGCCGAGCACCCCGCCGGAGGAGTTCGAGGCGGCCATCAGCACCGGGGACAGGCCGGCTTTGTTGGCGGCGGTGACCTGCAGCGCGCCGAACAGCGAGTTCGACGAGGTGTCCGATCCGGTCACGGCCACCCCAAGCCAGCCCAGAATCGGCGACAGGAAGGCGAAGACGCCGCCCGCGCCGGCCATCCACAGCCCCAGCGTCTTGGTCTCGCCCGACTGGTTCATGACGAAGGCGAGACCCAGGACCAGCAGCACGGTCAAGATGGCGAACTTCAGCTGCGCCAGGGTCCGGCCGTAGGCCCGCAGCGCCCGGCCGGGGCTGACGCGCAGGACAAGCATCGTCACGAAACCGGCCAGCAGCAGCAACGTGCCCGCCGCGGACAGGTAGTTGAGCTTGAACGTCGTCGCCACGACCTTGCCCTTGCTGTTGAAGATGTGCAGGCCCGGCCAGTCCACCAGCCGGGTCGCGGACTCGAGGCCGGTGCCCGAGGCGCCGACCTTCGTCGGTGCGACGCCGGTGATCGCCGACACCCGGGTGGCGAGCACAAAGATCACGATGATGATCAGGTACGGCGCGTACGCGCGCAGCACGCTGCTCCGGCCGTCCTTGGTCGCGGTGCCGCCGGCATCGGCCCGGGCGCGAGCGACAGCCACCGGGTCGGCGTCCTCGCTGCCGCCGGCGATGACCGGCGGCATCGGCCGGCCGGCCCGGCGTACCGGCTCGGGCTCGTCTCGCTCGACATAGCCCTCCTTGGCGTGCCAGACCCGGGTGAACGCGAGCAGCGCGAGGGCGCTGGCGAGCGCCGCGATGATGTCGGTGAGCGGGACCGACCAGTAGTTGCTGGCCAGGAACTGAAAGATCGCGAACACCACCCCGCACAGCAGCGCCGGCGGCCAGCACTGCCGCAGGCCGCGCCGGCCGTCGACGAGGTAGACGAGCGCGAGCGGGACGAAAATGGCCAGCAGCGGGGTCTGCCGCCCGACCATCGAGCCGAGGGTCTGGACCGGCAGGTTGGCGATCGACGGGCCGGCGAGGGTGGTGATCGGGACCGCCAGGGCGCCGAACGCGACCGGCGCGGTGTTGGCAACCAGGGCGATCGTCGCCGCCTTCATCGGCCGGAACCCGAGCGCCAGCAGCATCACTGAGCTGATCGCGACCGGGGTGCCGAAACCGGCGAGCGCCTCCATCAGCGCCCCGAAGCAGAAGGCGATGATGATCGCCTGGATCCGCTGGTCGTCGCTGATCGAGGCGAACGAGCGCCGCAGCACGTCGAAGTCGCCCGTTTCGACGGTGAGGTTGTAGACCCAGATCGCATTGATGACGATCCACATGATCGGGAAGAAGCCGAACGCCGCGCCCCAGACGCCGGTGTCCAGCGCGTCGCCGACGGGCATGCCGTAGACCGCGACGGCAACCACGAGCGCGACCGCCAGCGCGATCAGCGAGGCCAGCCAGGCGCGGACCCGAACGACGCCAAGCAGGACGAACAACGTCAGGAGCGGGAGCACCGCGACCAGGCTCGACAGGCCGAGCGAGTTGGAGATCGGGTCGTAGGTCTGCCGGTAGTCGGCGAGGATCACGTGAAGGCCTCCGGTACGACGGGGCGGGTTCGTCCGCTATGTCCAGGTGCCGACAGACTGCGCCTGATGTGACGCGGCAGCAACAACCCTGGCCCGGCGTGTTTGCCGGAGGCGAGCAGCCGCACCGAGCGGCTTAGGCTGCCTGGCTATGCGCATCGCCTTCCTGGGCCTGGGCCGGATGGGTGTCCGGATGGCCGCCCACCTGCCTCCGGCCGGTCACGAGCTTGTCGTCTGGAACCGCACCCCTGGCCGGGCCGGTGAGCTCCGTCGCGCCGGCGCGACGGAGGCCGGATCGGTCCGTGCAGCCGTCGCTGCCGCCGATGCGGTCGTCCTGATGCTTTTCGGTCCAGACAGCGTGCGCGAGGTGCTCGACGACGTGTTGACGGCCGGGGCGGGCACCCTCGTCGTCAACGCGACGACCGTCGGGCCCGGCGACGCCCGGGCCTTCGGTGCGGCCTGTCGTGATGCGGGCCTGCGCTACGTCGACGCGCCCGTGGCCGGCACGCTGGCTCCCGCCGCGGAGGGCACCCTGGGCGTCTTCGCCGGCGCCAGCCCGGCCGACTACGCCGCGGCCGAGCCGCTGCTCCACCTGTGGGGCGCGCCCGAGAAGGTCCGCCTGGTCGGCGATGTCGGCGCCGCCAGCGCGCTGAAGCTGTGCGTCAACCAGGGCCTCGGGGTAATGGCAGCCGGGCTCGGCGAGTCGCTGCGGCTCGGCCGCGACCTCGGGCTCGACCGGACCCTGCTGCTGGAGGTGCTGGGCATGGGGCCGTACGGCTGGCTGCTCGGCCAGAAGCGGCCGATGATCGAGGGCGACGACTACAGCGACACGACCTTCTCGGTCGATCTGATGGTCAAGGACCTCGACCTCGCGGTCCGCGCGGCCGGCGACGATCTGGCCGTCACCCGCGCCTCTCTTGAGCAGGCCCGGCGGGCGGTCGCTGCGGGGCACAGCGGCGAGGACTATGCCGCGATCACCGGGCACGTCGCCGACGAGGGCGAGGCGAGCTCGCACTGATG
>JAYSQK010000425.1:0-1666 GCA_043721555.1 Frankiales bacterium | reverse complement strand
GAGCACGAGGGTGTCGAGGCCCTGGGCCGCCATCACCGACACGGCCTGCACGACCGACGCCCGCCAGGACTCGGTCGAGAACGGCCGGACGATCCCGGTCGTACCGAGAATCGAGATACCGCCGAGGATCCCGAGCCGCGCGTTGGTGGTCTTCTTGGCCCGACGCTCGCCGTCCGGGACCGAGATGACGACCCGGACGCCGCGGTCGCCAACGGCCTCCTGCACCGCCGCAAAGATCATCTCACGCGGCACCGGGTTGATGGCCGGCCCGCCGACCGCCAGACCCAACCCGGGCTTGGTGACGACCCCGACGCCTACGCCGCCCTCCAACGCGTACGCCGGGGCCCAGCTGACCGTTGCGGTGAGGTGCGCGCCGTGGGTGACGTCCGGGTCGTCACCGGCGTCCTTGACCACGACGGCCTCGGCCCGCTCGGCCTCGATGTCGCACCGCTCGACCGGGAACGAGACCCGCTGCCCGGCCGGCAGTCCGACCTCGACGGTCAGCTGCGGCTGCTGGGTGGCGAGCGCCGTGACGGCCGCCTTCGCCGCCGCGGCGCTGCAGGTGCCGGTGGTCCAACCCGACCGCAGCGCGATGGTGCGCACCCGGGCGGTCCTTGGCAACGACGGCTCGCGCAGCTCCGGTGGCTCGCTCACCGGTGCTCCTGGACCAGCGCCCGGTCCCGAGCCTTGAGTTCGGCTCGGGCTGCGGCACTCTCGACCTTGCGGTGCTCGTGGAAATGCCCGGGGTGGTACAGGTGCGATCGCGTCCCGCCGGCCGCCAGGGCCGGGCCGACGAGCACCATCGTGTGCTTGTAGAGCTTGTGCTCCTTGACCTTCGCAGCGAGCTCGCCGAGCCGGCACTCAAAGATCAACTCGTCCGGCCAGGTCGCGGCGTAGGCCACGACGCACGGCGTGTCCTCGTCGTACGTCCCGGCCGCGAGCAGCTCGTCCTGCAGTTGCTTGGTGCGCGCCGCCGACAGGAACAGCGCCATCGTCGTGCCGTGCGCGGCGAAGGACCGGACCGACTCGCGCGACGGCATCGGCGTCTTGCCACCCTCGAGCCGGGTGAGCACCACCGACTGGGCGATCTCCGGGATCGTCAGCTCACGCTGCACGATGGCCGCCACGGCGCTGAAGCTGCTGACCCCGGGGATGACCTCGGTCGCGAGGCCCAGCGCGGTGCACAGCTCGTGCTGCTCCTGGGTGCCGCCCCACAGCGCCGGGTCACCCGAGTGGATCCGGGCGACCCGTAGGCCCTCGCGGGCGGCCCGCTCATAGAGGTGGGTGATGCCCTCCATCGAGTGCTCAGCGGAGTTGACGATCACCGCGTCGGGTCGGGCGTGCTGCAGGACGTCCTCGTGCACGAGTGACGCTGCCCAGATGACGATGTCGGCTTCGGCGATGCGCTGCGCCGCCCGCAGCGTGAGCAGGTCCGCTGCCCCCGGACCGGCCCCGACGAATGACACGAGCCCACTCACAGCTTCCCTCCACGGGACGTACGCCGAGCCGGTGCGATCACCGTCGACAGATAGGGCGCAACCGCCGGCACCGGGCCGAGCTGCTCGTCCGGCAGCCCGAGCGCAGCGCCGAAGACGGCCTCGTCGAGCCGCCCGTGCCGGGCCAGCACCTCGCGGATGGCGGCCATCTGCCGGCCACCCTTGTAGGC
>JAYSQK010000424.1:0-6496 GCA_043721555.1 Frankiales bacterium | reverse complement strand
CGACGTCACCGGCTCGTCACCGCACGTACGCCGGGACAGGGGCACGCTCATCGGGTGTCGATCCGACCTCCCGCCGTCCGAGTCCTGCTGATCGCCGCGGTCCTCACCGCGGTGGGTGTCACCCGCCCGGACCTGCTCGGCGCGGCGGCCCGCAGCCCGGTCGCGTGGCTCGTCGGCGCGGGTGTGGTCGCTGCCTCACTGCTCACTCGCCTGCTCGTCGCCCGGCTGCTGCACCGGCCGAGCCTGGCCCCGTGGGCCGCGACGGCGGTCGTCCTGGTCAGCATCACCCTGCTCATCGCCCCGTCGCTGCGAGAGACCACAGTGGTCGAACCCTTCCCTGCGATCGAGGCAGCGGCCGTCGTCCCACCAGCCCACACGGCGAGACCGAGCACATCGGCGCCGAAAACAACGACGAGGTTGCGGGCGGGCCGACTTCATGGCATCGACCACGCCGCTTCCGGCGGCGTCGGGCTCTACCGCCTCGGCGATCGCCTGGTCCTGCGCCTCGAGGGGGTCGCCGTCCAGGGCACGCCGGGGCCGTCGGTGCACCTGGTCCCGCGCGGTCACCGCACCCCGACCGGGGGCGTGCGGCTCGGCCGGCTCAAGGCCGAGCACGGCAGCTTCAGCTACTCGCTCCCCACCGGCATCGACCCGGCCCGGGCCTGGTCGGTGCTGATCTGGTGCGACCCGTACCGCACCCCGATCGCCGGCGGCGACCTGCGCTGACGGCCCCGACCGTCACCGCCGCCGGCGCCACCGCCAGGGCACCGATGACGCCAGGGCCACCGCCGGTACGGCGTACCAGCGGGCGAGTTTGCCGTCCCTGGAGACCGCGCGCAGGCGCTCCTCGGCGGCCCGCCTGCTGTCGGTGGTGGCGATCACGAGCAGCGCGTCGCCACGCTGCAGCCGCGTGTTGGGGCCGGGCACGGTGCTCTGTCCACCGCGTACGACGAGGGTGACGGCGGCCCCGGCCGGCAGGCGCAGCTCGTCGACGTAGACGCCGTGCAGGTGCGAGCCTTCGCGCACCTCGACCTGCAGCAGATCGGCCCGCATCTCGTCCAGCGGCGCGCTCTCGACCTCGAGATCGGTCGCGCCGAGGTCCTCGACGACCCCGAGTCGGCGACCCACCCAGGGCAGGGTGGGGGCCTGGACGAGGGTGTAGACGACGACCAGGACGAACACCGTGTCGAGCACCCGGGTCCCCCCTGGTACGCCGGTCCGGACCGGCACGGTGGCCAGCACGATCGGGACGGCGCCGCGTAGCCCGGCCCAGCCGAGGAAGACCTGATGTCTCCACGGCACCTTGAAGGGCAACGCCGACAGCGCGACCGCGAGGGGCCGGGCGAGCAGCGTGGCGAAGCCGCCGACGACCAGCGCGGCCGGCACCGCGCCGAGCAGCCGGGCCGGCGAGGCGAGCAGACCGAGGAGCACGAACAGGCCCAGCTCGGCCAGCAACGCCAGGGAAGTGACGAAGCCGAGCACCGCCCGCCGGTGCGGCAGCCGGGAGCTGCCGACGACGAGCCCGGCGACGTAGACGGCGAGGAAGCCGCTGGCACCGATGGCGTTGGCGGCCGCGAACGCTGTCAGCACGAAGCCGACCGTGGCGATCGGGTAGAGCCCGGCGCTCGGCAGGGCGAGACGGGCCAGCACGGCCCGGCCAAGGCCGCCCAGCGCGAGCCCGACCGCGAGGCCGGCGAGGAGCTCGTACCCCACGACCGCGGCGACCGTCCAGGCACCGGTGGTGTCCCAGCCGTCCGAGGACGCGATCGTGACGAGGACGACGGTCGGTGCGTCGTTCAGGCCGGACTCCGCCTCCAGCACCGAGCGCACCGAGGCGCGCAGCGGCAGCCGACGCAGGACGGAGAACACCGCGGCGGCGTCGGTCGAGGCCACGACCGCGCCCAGCAGCACGGCGGTCCGCCGGTCGACCCCGAGCAGCAGCACCGACGCGCCGGCGACGACCGCGACGCTGACCAGCACGCCGAGTGTGGACAGCAGCACGGCGAACGGCAATGCCGATCGCACCTCGGCGTACCTCGTCGTCAGGCCGCCCTCCGCCAGGATCAGGGCGAGCGCAATCAGCCCCAGATCCTCTGTCAGTCGGTAGTCGCTGAAGCGCACCCCGAGGCCGGCCTCCCCGACCGCGAGGCCGATGGCGAGATAGACGAGCAGGGTCGGCAGGCCGGCGCGGCTCGCCAACCGGACCGCGAAGACCGCCACCAGCAGCAGCCCGCAGCAGGCGAGGAGCACCAGATTGACCCGCGCGTCCACCCGGTGATCCTGCCTTGCGGGCGCCGCGGCCCGGCGTACGCGACGATGGTGGCTTCCAACAGCTGGACGAAGGGGTTCGGGACGGTGACGGAACTGCGGCGCAGGCCTGCCTGGCCGGGCGAGCTTGCCGTCGTCGTCGGGCTGCTCGTCGTCTACGACCAGGTCGCGGGCCTCGCCAAGGTGCGCACCGTGGCGGCGCTGGCGCACGGCCGCGCGTTGCTGACCGTGGAGCACTTCGACATCGAGCAGCGGCTGGACCACCTGCTCGACGGGGTCGGCTGGCTGCACGCGCCGGCCGCCTACTACTACGACATCGCGCACATCGCCGTCACGACCGCCGTGCTGGTCGGCGCCTACCTGCTGCGGCCGGCCGCCTACCGGCGCGCCCGCACCGCGCTGGTCACCATCAACCTGGTCGGCCTCGCGGTCTTCCTGGCCTACCCGCTCGCGCCGCCGCGGCTGCTGCCGGACGCCGGTTTCGTCGACATCGTCGCCCAGTCGCACACCTGGGGCGCCTGGGAGACCGCGGGCGGGGTCGCGCAGCGGGCCAACGAGTACGGCTCGATGCCCAGCCTGCACGTCGCCTGGGCGGTCTGGGTGGCGCTGACCGTCGCCTCGATGACGACGAGCCGGGCCTGGCGCGCCACCGCCTGGACGCACGTCGCGCTGACCTCGGTCGTCGTGATCGCCACCGGCAACCACTACCTGCTCGACGTGCTGGCCGGCGCGCTGACCTGCGCGGTCGGTTGGGCCGTCGCCGTCGTACGCCGTACCGAGGTGCCCGCGCCGGTCGACGAACCCGTCCTGCAGACCACCAGCTGACGCACAGCAACCTCACAGCGAGGGGGCGCAGACTGAACGCATGCCCGAGGCGCGCCTGCTCGTCGTCGACGACGAGCCCAACATCGTGGAGTTGCTCGCTGCCTCGCTGCGCTTCTCCGGCTTCGAGGTGGCGACCGCCGCCAGCGGCCTCGAGGCGATCGAGACGGCCCGCACGTTCCGACCAGACCTGCTAGTGCTCGACGTGATGATGCCGGACCTCGACGGATTCGGCGTCGTCCGGCGGCTGCGCGCCGAGGGCCTGCGCACCCCGGTCGTCTTCCTGACCGCGCGCGACGCCACCGAGGACAAGGTGATGGGCCTCACCCTCGGCGGCGACGACTACGTCACCAAACCCTTCAGCCTCGAGGAGGTCGTCGCCCGGATCCGGGCGGTGCTGCGCCGTGGCGCCGGCGCCGAGCCGGGCACCTCGCTGGCGTTCGCCGACATCGAGCTCGACGAGGACACCCACGAGGTATGGAAGGACGGCCAGCTCGTCGCGCTGTCGCCGACCGAGTTCACCCTGCTGCGCTACTTCATGCAGAACGTCGGCCGGGTGCTGTCCAAGGCGCAGATCCTCGATCACGTCTGGCACTACGACTTCGGCGGCGAGGCCGGGGTGGTCGAGTCCTACGTGTCCTATCTGCGCAAGAAGATCGACACGACCGAGCCGCGGCTGTTGCACACCCTGCGCGGCGTCGGCTACGTCCTGCGCCTGCCCCGGCCGTGAGGCGGTCGACCCCGCTGCGGGTCAAGCTCGTCGCGGCCGTCGTTGCGTTGGCCGCCCTCGCGCTGCTCGTCACCGGGCTGTCAGCCACCCGCGTCCTGCACGGCTATCTGCAGTCGCGGGTGGACAGCCAGCTGACCGCCGCCAGCCAGGCCCTGCTGCGGCCCGACGACGGGCGGGGGCCGCCCGGTCGGCGAGGAGGGCCGCGCTTCGATGAGTTCAGCGCCTTCTACGTCCGGCTCACCGCGGCGGACGGCAGCCTGCTGTTCCAACCGACCGTCCCCGCGGCCGAGCTGCCTTCCACACCACTGCTGCCGGCGGGCACGGCCACCCGACCCGGGCTGTTCACCGTGCCGAGCCGCTCGGGGGAGTCGCGGTTCCGCGCGCTGGCCGCACGGTTCGACGGCGGCAAGACGGCCGTCGTCGCGCTCGACCTGCGCGACGTCGACAGCACCACCAGGCGGCTGACCCGGATCGAGCTCGTCGTCGGCCTCCTCGTGCTCGCGGTGCTCGCGGTACTCGGCTATCTCGTCGTCCGCTCCTCCTTGCGGCCCCTGGTCGAGGTCGAGACGACCGCCGAGGCGATCGCGGCCGGCGACCTGACCCGCCGGGTGCCCGAGAGCGACCCACGCACCGAGGTCGGTCGGCTGTCCCGCGCCTTCAACGCGATGCTCGGGCAGATCGAGCGGGCGTTCCACGAGCGGGAGGCCTCCGAGCAGGAGGCCCGGCAGTCCGAGGACCGGATGCGCAGGTTCGTCGCGGACGCCAGCCACGAGCTGCGAACGCCGCTGACCTCGATCCGCGGCTTCGCCGAACTGCACCGGCAGGG
Organism: Frankiales bacterium; assembly: GCA_043721555.1. Lineage (GTDB taxonomy): Bacteria > Actinomycetota > Actinomycetes > Mycobacteriales > SCTD01 > JAYSQK01. The sequence continues at coordinate 1,850 of JAYSQK010000424.1, read as the reverse complement.
TGCGTTGCCCTCACCCGCCGACATCGACCGGGCGATGCGCCGGGTCGAGGACGAGGCGGCCCGAATGGGGCTGCTGGTCGAGGACCTGCTGCTGCTGGCCCGGCTGGACCAGCAGCGCCCGCTCGAACGCCAGCCGGTCGACCTGCTCGAGCTCGCCTCCGCTGCCGTCCACGCGGCCTCGCCGGCCGGCGACGTGCAGCTCGTCGCCGCCAGCCCCGAGGTCGCCCCGGTCGTCACCGGCGACGCCCAGCGCCTCCGCCAGGTGCTCGGCAACCTGGTCACCAACGCGCTGGTGCACGGCGCGCCGCCCGTCGTGGTGCGCATCGGTACGGCGTACGGCCAGGCGGTCGTGGAGGTGATCGACGCCGGGCCGGGGATCGCCCAGGCCGACCGGGCCCGGGCGTTCGAGCGGTTCTTCCGGGCCGACGCCTCGCGCACCCGGGCCAGCGGAGGCACCGGACTCGGCCTGTCGATCGTCGCCTCGATCGTGCGCGCCCACGCCGGCACGGTCGAGCTCGACGAGACCCCCGGCGGCGGGACGACGGTCCGGGTCCGCCTCCCGCTGGCCGCGCCGGCCGCTGTCCCGGCGGCCCGGGCCTGACGCAGGGCGGCGGTCAACACCCGAGCACCCGCAGCTCGCTGCCGTTGCGGCCTTTGCGGACGTGCACCTGAGCCGGGATGCGCTGCCGCAGCTCCCCGACGTGGCTGACCAAGCCGACGACCCTGCCCCCTTCGCGGAGCCCGTCCAGGACGTCCATCACCTCATCCAGGGTGTCCTCGTCGAGCGTGCCGAAGCCCTCGTCGACGAACAACGCGTCGATCCGGCCGCCGCCCGCCTCGGCCGCCACGACGTCGGCCAGGCCGAGGGCCAGTGACAGCGAGGCCAGGAACGTCTCTCCCCCGGACAGCGTGCTGGTCTCACGATCGTGGCCGGTCCAGGTGTCGCGAGCGAGCAACCCGAGCCCGGACCGGGCGCCGCCCCGTGACGAGGCGTCGGTGTGCACCAGCGAGTAGCGCCCCTGCGACATCCGTAGCAGCCGGCTGCTCGCTGCCACGGCGACCTGTTCAAGCCGGGCCGCGAGGACGAACGACGACAGCGACATCTTCAGGGTGTTCTGGCCGGCGCCGGTGCACAGGTCGGCGAGCCGCCGGACCGAGGCAGCTCGCTCCTCACGAGGAGCCAGCTCTGCCAGCGCCGCCGCCAACGCCGGCGCGAGCAACCCAATCGCGCGGGCTCGCTCCTGCGCCGTCGCGGCCAGCTCCAGCGCCGCCGCCAGCAGCTGATCGGCGGCAGCCAGCGCGAGCTGCGCCCCATGCACGTCCGCCGGCGGCTCCAGCGGTACGTCGAGGTCGGGGTCCTCCAGCTGCGCGGTCACCCCGGCGAGGTCGTCGGCCTGCGACCGGAGCTGTCGCTCGCTGGCCTCGACCCAGTCCGCGGCGCGCCTGGCGGACCGGGCCTGGTCGGGATCGACGAAGCCGGCTGCGGTCGCCTCGCCGAGCAACGCCAGCTCGGCCCGCGCCAGCTCCAGCCGAGCGCGCTCGGCCACCTCGGCGGCGGTGGCCGCGGCGTCGCAAGCCTCGACCTCACCGGCGACCCGGGCGATGGCGGCGGCGAGGTCGACCGAGCCGTCGAGCTCGGCCGCCAGCCGGTCGCGGGACCGGATCGCCCGGGCCCACGCCTCATCTGCGCGACGTTGCGCCGCGAGCTGCCCGGCGGCGGCAGCCGCCCGCTCCCGCTCCAGGTCGGCCTGGACTGCCTGGAGCTCGGCCCGGGCCTGGTCTGCGGCGTCGCTGCCGTCGACCAACGTGGACAGCGCGCCCAGCTCGTCGGCCAGGGCGACGACCCGGTC
>JAYSQK010000423.1:0-3775 GCA_043721555.1 Frankiales bacterium | reverse complement strand
GCCCGCAAGCCGGTCCCACGCAAGCCGGTCCCACGCAAGCCCGTGGTGCACAAGCCGGTCCCGAAGCCGGTCCCCACGCCGGTCCCGTCGCCCACGGTCCCGTCCGATGAGGCCTTCGCGCTGCACCTGCTGCGTCGGACGACGTTCGGGATCACCCCCGCGCTGCTCGCCGAGATCACCGCCGCCGGACCGCAGGGCTGGCTCGATCGCCAGCTCGCCCCGGCCGGCATCGACGACCACGCCTGCGATGCGGTGCTGACCCGGTTCCCGCTCGCCTTCGCCGAACCGCCGGCGGTCTATGCGGCCGTCGGCAACGGCGGCTGGGAGTCGATGCAGCAGGTCGTCCAGGCGACGCTCGTCCGGCAGGCCTGGTCGGACCGGCAACTGTTCGAGGTGATGGCCGACTTCTGGTCCAACCATCTCAACATCACCTGCCCGAGCTCGGAACCGTGGGCCACCAAGGCAATGGACGACCGGGCGGTGATCCGGGCGCACGCCCTGGGCCGGTTCGACGACATGCTGGCCGCGTCCGTCCGGTCGCCCGCGATGCTGCTTTACCTCAGCAACAGCGAGAGCCGGGGGGACGCCCCGAACGAGAACTATGGCCGCGAGCTGATGGAGCTGCACACCGTCGGGGTCGACGCGGGCTACGGCCACGACGGGGTCGTCGCGGCGGCCCTGGCGCTGACCGGGATGACGGTCTGGAACCCTTGGAACGGCGGGACGGCGGCCACCAACGGCCTGTTCCGCTACCGGTCCGACTGGCACCACGTCGGGCCGCTGTCGATCCTCGGCTGGACGCACCCAAACGCCGACCCGGACGGCGGCGAGGCCGTCGCGGAGAGCCTGGCCCGCTATCTCGCCCGGCACCCGGCGACCGCTGCGCGCATCGCCCGCAAGCTCGCCGTGCGCTTCGTGTCCGACACCCCGCCGCAGGGGCTCGTCGACCGGCTCACGGCGGTCTACCTCGACAACGACACGGCGGTGGTCCCGGTCCTGCGGGCGCTGTTCGCCAGCCAGGAGTTCGCTGCGAGCACCGGCCAGAAGTACCGGCGGCCGGCTGAGGACGTCCTCGCCACGATCCGGGCGCTCGGCGTGACCGTCGACACCAGCGGCGGGACCACCACGCTCGGCGGCATGTCCTGGCTGCTGGAACAACTCGGCAACGCCCCGCTGGGCTGGCACCCGCCGAACGGCTACCCCGATGTTGCCCCGGCCTGGGCAGGCGCGGGCACCACCCTCGGTCGATGGAACGCGCACGTCGCGATCGCGCAGGGCTGGATGAGCGAAGGCCTCGTTTACCACAAGGATCTCGCGGCCCACCTGCTCGGAGCGGTGCTGCCGACCAGTCGGTCGGCGCTGGTCGACGCGCTGTGCGCTCGGCTGCTTCCTGGGCAAGCGGTCGCCGCGGCGCACCGGGCCGCCCTCGTCGCCTTCCTCGGCCCCGATGGTCCGTTGGGCGATGGCGACACCACGTGGCTGTTCCCGACCCTCGTGGCGCTGGTCCTCGACAGCCCCTATTGGTCGGTTCGATGACCGGCCAACCGGCGGGGTGCCCGGAGCACCGCGGGCTGAGCCGACGACGGTTCCTGCAGGGCGTGGGGCTCGCGGCTGGCGCGATGGCCGCCGGACCGGTCGTGTCCGCCAGGGCCGCGTACGCCGGGACAGGTGCCTGGCCTGGCAACGTGCTGGTCGTGCTGAGCCTGCACGGCGGGTTCGACGGCCTGTCCGCGATCTGCCCCGTCGGCGACTCGGACTATGCGCTGGCCCGTCCCTCGATCGCCGTCCCGCCGTCGCTGGCCCTGCCGACCGGCGACCGGATGTTCGGGTTGCACCCGGCGATGCGACCGCTGCTGCCGATGTGGCAGGCCGGGACGATGGCCGCCGTGCACGCCGTCGGGACCCCGGACCTGTCGCGCAGCCACTTCACCGCGACCGAGGAGCTCGAACGCGCCGCCCCTGGCACGAGTGTGCGCACCGGCTGGCTCGACCGGGTGCTCGGCGCGAACGGCACGGGCACCGTCTTCGAAGCCGTCCAGCTCGGCGTGGGGACCCCTGGGCCGCTGCTCGCCGGCCCTGCCCCGGCGCTCGCCACCCGCAGCCTGGGGGACTTCTCGCTCGCCAGCCGGGACTGGGTCGGGCCGCGGATGACCGACACGCTCCGGGCGCTGCATACCGGACTGGACCTGCCCGCCGTCGCTCCCGCGCTGCTGACCCTCGCCGCGCTCGACAGCACCGATGCCCTCACCAAGGCCGACCCGGGCGTCGGCAACGGCGCGGTCTACCCGGCAGCCAGCGAGCTCGCCGACGCCCTCAAGGACGCGGCCGTTCTCATCCGGGCGGACGTCGGGCTGCAGGCACTGACCCTCGACGTCGGCGACTGGGACCTGCACTCCGGGCTCGGCAAGGACGGCGGCGGCGCGATGGCCGACCGGCTCGCCGATGTCGCGGCCTGCCTCGCCGCGTTCGCCACCGATCTCGGGGCACTGTTCGACCGGGTCACCGTGGTCACCGTGAGCGAGTTCGGCCGCAGGGTCGCCGAGAACGGCTCGGGTGGCGTCGATCACGGACACGGCAACGCCGTGCTGCTGCTCGGCGGCGGCCTGCACGGCGGGCAGGTGCACGGCACCTGGCCCGGCCTCGCCGAGGCGGCGCTGGACGACGGCGACCTCGCCGGCACGACCGATTACCGCAACGTCCTCGCCGAGGCGCTCGTACGACGGGGCGGATTGCCGGCGGCTGCGCTGGCCGACGTCTTCCCCGGTCTGACCGTCGCGCCGGTGGGTGCCTTCGCCTGACCGCCGGCGCCGACGGCGTCCTACAGCGTTGTCGCCCACCGGACTACCTTTTGCCCGTGTCTCCAGTACCGGCACCATCCGCCCACAGCAAAGGGTCGGTGAACCGTTGCGGAGAGCGCCTGAGGGACCTGTTGCCAGACGTACCCACTGCGGCACGGGAAGAGCAGCTCGACCAGAGCATCGCCGTCGTCAGCGATTTTCGGGCAGCGCATGCCTATCCGCTGACCAAGGTCACCGTGGGTGTTCGGCGGTTCGTGCAACGTGAGGCGGCTGTCGTCGTGGTGGCTCAGCGTCTGAAACGGCTCCCGCAGATCGTCCACAAGCTGCGGCGGATGCCGGGGTCGCAGTTGGCACGGATGGAGGACGTAGGCGGCTGCCGAGCGGTCCTCAGCGACCTCGACGAAGTGCAGCGGGTGCGAATGAGAATCACGCAACGGTGGGATGTCAAGCGTGAGCGCGACTACATCGAAGCGCCGAAGGAGACGGGGTACCGAGGCGTGCACCTGGTGGTCGAGCGGGACGGACGCCGCATCGAGGTGCAACTCAGGACGGTTGGTCAGCAGCAGTGGGCGGACGCCGTCGAACGCACGGCAGGTCGCCTGGTGATGCCGCTCAAAGACGGGGAAGGAGATAACCGGGTGCCTGCGTATTTTCGGGCGGCTGGCGAGGGCATCTTCCTCGTCGAGGCCGGGAGGGAGCTCGACGAAACATTCCTGGCCTACTTCGAGGCTGCTCGGGCAGCGGCCGCGCAGGCGGGGTACTTTTGATGGCAAAGGAGGGGTCCCGATGACGAGCATCTGTCACTTCCTGCTCGCCTATGACCACGACCGGCAGAAGTTGATCGAGCAGGACGAGTTTGCGGACGGCACCATCGCCGCGCGGGCGTACACGCAGATGGAACGGGCGTACCGCGGGCAGTCGCGCGTCGAGATCGTGCTCGTGGGCGCTGACAACATCGAAACCATCATGAAAACGCA
>JAYSQK010000422.1:0-1668 GCA_043721555.1 Frankiales bacterium | reverse complement strand
GACGACGCGAGGCTCTGTGTGCAGGCGGGCGCGTCCGCGGTCGCCGTCTCGACGCACGGCGGGCGGCAGCTGGACACGGTGCTGGCCACCGCCGACGCGCTGCCCGAGGTGGTCGACGCGGTCGCCGGCACCGCCGAGGTCTATGTCGATGGCGGGGTCCGGCTCGGCACCGACGTGCTCAAGGCGGTCGCGCTCGGGGCCCGCGCGGTCCTGCTCGGCCGACCGGTGCTGTGGGGGCTCGCGATCGACGGCGAGCAGGGCGTCGTCGACGTGCTGGAGCGGCTGCGGGCCGAGCTCGCCCGGGCGATGGCCCTGTGCGGCGCCGCCAGCCTGGCCGATCTGGACCGGGACGTGATCGCTGCGCCACGTTCGTGATCGTTGCGCACCTGCTCAGCCGCCGGCGGCGAGCGTGGGCAGGGCGTCGCCGTCGACCCGCCAGACGGTCCAGTCGTCCTGCGGCAGCGCGCCGAGCGAGCGGTAGAACCCGTGCGCCGGCGTGTTCCAGTCGAGCACCCACCATTCGAACCGGGTCCAGCCGTGGGCGGTACAGATCCCGGCGAGCTCGACCAGCAACGCCTTGCCGAGTCCGCTGCCGCGGGCTCCGGGGCGCACGAACAGGTCCTCCAGCCACAGCCCGCCCCGGCCGGTCCAGGTCGAGAAGGTCGGGTACCACAGGGCGAAGCCGACCACCGCACCACCGGCCAGGGCGACGTGGCACCGGGCTGCCGGCTCGGTCCCGAACAGCGCGGCGTGCAGCATCGCCTCGCTCGCCTCGACCGCATCGGGCTCCCGTTCGTAGACGGCGAGCTCGCGGATCAGTTGCAGGACGACCGGCACGTCGTACGCCGTGGCAGGCCTCACGCGTTCCACGACAGCACCACCCGCTGCTCGTGTTCGTGGCCGAGCACCGACAGCTGGGCCGGTGCGAGGACGAGCAGCCGGCCGTCGCGGGGCGGCAGGCCGAGCCAGCAGGCGGTGAGGATCCGCAGCAGGTGGCCGTGCGCCACCAAACAGACGTCACCGCGATCGATCGGCACCCTCGCCAGCACCGCGGCCGCACGCCGGCCGACGTCCTGCACCGTCTCGCCGAGCGGCGGGTCGGCCCAGACGTTCCACGGTCCGTCGGTCGAGAGCTCGGCCGTGGTGAGCCCCTCCGCCGGTCCGTAGTCCCACTCCTGCAGATCGTCGTCCACGGTCGCGTCGAGGCCGGCGAGCGCAGCGGTCCGGGCGGCCCGCTGCAGCGGCGAGGTAAGGACCGCCGCCCACGGCCGGGCCAGCCGGGGGCGCAACGCTGCCGCCTGCTGCTCGCCGCGCGCGGTCAACGCGATGTCGGTCCGACCGGTGTGCCGGCCGGTCTGCGACCACGCGGTCTCGCCGTGCCGCACCAGCCACAACTCACCCATGCCGCATATCGAACCAGCCCGGGTTCAGGCCTTCTTCGTCGCCCAGAAGATCTCGGCGATCTCGTCGACCTGGGTGATGAGCAGGTCTGCGTGCGCCGGGTCGAATTCCTGCTTGGCCTTGCTAGCCGTGTTGCAGGCGGCCTTGATCTTGTCGGTCAGGCCCGGGTGGGCCTGCTCATGCGCCGGCTTGAAATAGTCGGTCCACAGGATCAGCAGCTCGTCCTTGGCCTTCTGCGCGTGCTCTTCCTTGACGAGGATCATCCGG
>JAYSQK010000421.1:0-1969 GCA_043721555.1 Frankiales bacterium | reverse complement strand
TCTGCGGCCGGCCGGGTGCTGCACGAGTTGTTCCAGAAGGCCTTGCACGTCGGCAAGCGGGCGCACACCGAGACCGGGATCGACGAGGCCGGTCAGTCGCTGGTCAGCGTCGGTCTGGAGCAGGCCGTCGAGGCCGTCGGCCTGCTGGACGGTCGCAGCGTGCTCGTCGTGGGGGCCGGCTCGATGGGCGCGCTCGCGGGCGCAACGCTGCGCCGGGCCGGTGTCGGGGCGATCGTCGTCGCCAACCGCACCGCCGACAACGCGGCCCGCCTCGCCATCGGTCTGGACGGCGTCGGCATCGGCCTGGACGGGCTCGACGAGGCCCTGCTGGACGCCGACGTCGTCGTCAGCAGCACCGGCGCGACCGGCCTGGTGCTGACCCGGGAGATCGTCGCGAAGGCCGTCGCCGGCCGTGGTGGCCGACCGCTGGCCCTGCTGGACCTCGCGCTTCCCCGCGATATCGACCCCGGCGTGCGCGACCTGCCCGGGGTGACCCTGGTCGACCTCGAGTCGCTGCAGCAGGTGCTGGCCGCGACCGCTGCCGTCGCCGGCGTCGAGGCGACCCGCGGCATCGTCCGCGAGGAGGTCGGCGCGTTCCTCTCCTGGCAGCGCGCAGCGCGGGTCGCCCCCACCGTCGTCGCCCTGCGCAGCCGCGCCGACGAGGTCGTCAACGCCGAGCTGACCCGCCTGTCCGGTCGCCTGCCCGAGCTGTCCGACCGCGACCGGATCGAGGTCGAGTCCGCCGTCCGCCGGGTCGTCCAGACGCTGCTGCACACCCCGACGGTGCGGGTGAAGGAGCTCACCGAAGCCCCCGAGGGCCTGTCGTACGCCGAGGCGCTGCGCGAGCTGTTCGGCCTGGACCGCAACGCGCCGGCCGCCGTCGCCGTTGCTCCGGTGTCGCTGGAGGATCCGACGTGACGGCCCTGCGGCTCGGCACCCGCTCCTCCGCACTCGCGCTGACCCAGTCCGGGCAGGTCGCGGACGCCCTGCGGCGGCTCGGCCATGACGTCGAGCTGGTGCACGTGACGACCAGGGGCGATGTGTCGAGCGCCGCGATCGAGCAGATCGGCGGGACCGGGGTGTTCGTCACCGCCTTGCGCGACGCCCTGCTGCGCGGTGAGGTCGACCTGGCGGTGCACTCCTACAAGGACCTGCCGACCGCGCCGGCTGACGAGCTGTGCGTCGCCGCCGTCCCACCCCGGCAGGACGCCCGTGACGTGCTGGTCGCCAGGAGCGGGCTCACCCTCGGCGAGCTGCCGGCCGGCTCGCGGATCGGCACCGGCTCGCCCCGGCGTACGGCGCAGCTGCGGGCCCTCGGGCTCGGGCTCGAGATCGTGCCGGTGCGTGGCAATGTCGACACCCGGCTGCGCAAGGTTGCGGACGGCGAGCTCGACGGGGTGGTGCTTGCCCGGGCGGGGCTCGCCCGGCTCGGCCGGCTGGCCGAGGTGACCGAGGCGCTCGACCCGCTGCAGGTGCTGCCGGCGCCGGCGCAGGGCGCGCTGGCTGTCGAGTGCCGGGCCGGCACCCCGCTGGTGGCGCAGCTGGCCGCGCTCGACCACGCCGACAGCCGGATCACGGTCGACGCCGAACGCGCGCTGCTGGCCGCCCTCGAAGCGGGCTGCACCGCCCCGGTCGGGGCGATGGCCGAGGTTGCCCTCGGTGACGACGGTGACGAGGTCTTCCTGCGCGGCCTGGTGGCCGCCCTCGACGGAACCGACGCGGTCCGCCTCTCGGCGACCGGTCCGACGTCCGACGCTGCGGAGGTGGGACGCCGGCTCGCCGCCGAGCTGCTCGACCTCGGGGCGGCGGACCTGATGGGAGAATCACGATGAGCACCACCCGCGCCAAGAAGCCCGTCGGACAGGTCGCCCTGGTGGGCGCCGGCACCGGTGATCCGGGGTTGCTGACGCTCCGCGCCGCCGAGTTGCTCGGCGCCGCCGATCTCGTCGTCGCCGACGAACGCTGCAGT
>JAYSQK010000420.1:0-2245 GCA_043721555.1 Frankiales bacterium | reverse complement strand
ACGAGGGCGGCCGACCCGCCGCTGGATCCGCCGGCGGTCCGGCGCGGGTCGACCGGGTTGCGGGCTTCGCCGAGGTCTGGGTGCTGGGCCCCGGCCGCGTACTCGAGCAGGCTGCTGAGCGCGAACACGTCTGCGCCGGCCGCCCGCAGCCGGGCCACGACGGGCGCGTCCGTCGGGCGCGGCGGGCCGGCCATCGAGGTGGGGTTGCCGTTGCCGCGCGGTTGCCCGGCGACGTCGATCATGTCTTTGACGGCGACCGCTACGCCCAGGAGCGGACCGGCCGTCGCCCGCGCCGGAGCGGGCAGCAGCGACACGACGGCGTCGAGTGGCCGGCCCAGCCGCTCGGCCGCCTCGTAGGCCGCCAGCAGATCCAGCCCGGCGCGTTCGCAGCGCCGCTCGCCGCGCTCGATCGCTTTGATGAGCAGGCCGACGTGCGTGGTCAGCGGGCCGGTGAGATCGCTCAGCAGGCTGTCCACCTCGGTTGGCCGGCGCCGCACCGTGAGGTCCCGGTAGATGCCCGTGTGTGTCTTGGTGCTGGCCCGGTTGAAGACGACCAGCCGGTCGATGGAGCCCTCGAGGTCCGCGGGGTCGAACCCGTCGAAGGCGATCGGCGGCACCGGGGACTGGGCGAGCACCTCGCGGGCCAGCGCCACGAACAGCGGCCGGTACGCCGGGACGGCAAGCGCGTCAGCGATGGCCAGGTCCGACACCGCGGTGGCGAACAGCATCGCGCCGTACGCCTCCTTGGCCCACAGGTAGCCCAGGATGCTGTCGCTGGTCTCAGCCCACGGCAGCGCCTCCACGAGATCCCGGACGCGCTGGCTCACCGGCCCGGAGGGCTCGCCCACGCGGAAGGTCGCGACGTTGCCCTGCCTGATCCGGCCGGGACCGACGAGGTCCGCGCCGAAGTTGACGAAGCCGACGACCACCCGGTCGGCGCCGACCGCTTCGGCGACGGTCCCGGCGGTCAGGCCGTTCTGCAAGGTGAGGACGTACCCCTGCGGGCCGAGCCGGCCGACCACGGACGCGATCGCTTCCCGGGTGTGGTGGGTCTTGACGCTGAGGAGTACGACGCCGAGCTCGGCGGGCAGGTCGGCGGGCAGGACCGCCCGGGCGGGCACGGTGAACGTGCCGGCCGGGCCGTCGAGTCGCAGTCCGTCGCGGGCCATCGCCTGCACGTGGGCGACGTCGGTGTCGCAGAACAGCACGTCGTGGCCGGTCCGCACCAGGTGCGCCCCGACGGTGCCGCCGACGGCGCCGCTGCCGATGACCGTGAAGCGCATGGGCCTCCCGTCTTGTTACATCCAGGTCAACTGATTGACAGCTGAGATGTCAGTCGGGAAGGTACGGCGTACGAGACCCAGCGCACCACTGCCACGGAGGACCGCATGCGTCGTGCCATCGGAACCGCTCTCGCTCTCTGCCTCGGCCTGTCGGCCTGCGGTGGGTCGTCCTCGACGGGCAAGACGACGTCGGCCACGGCCACCAAGGGGGGTGACCTGGTCATCGTCAAGGCCCTGGACGCCAAGTCCATGGACAACACCACGACGTTCGACAACGACTCCATCTGGATCTTCGAGCAGATGATGGAGCCGCTCTACACCGTCACCGAGGACGGCAAGAGCGTGAAGCCGTGGCTCGCCACGAGCTACACCCTGTCGACCGACAAGTTGTCCTGGACCTTCAAACTCCGCGAGGGCGTGAAGTTCCACAACGGCCAGGCAATGACCTCGGCGGATGTGAAGTTCTCCATCGACAAGGCCTCCGGCACCAAGGGCGGTTGGGAGTTCATCAACACTGCCATCAAGTCGGTGACCGCACCCGACCCGGCGACGGTGGTCGTGACGACGAAATACCCGTGGGCTCCCCTGCTGGCGGACCTGTCCAACTTCAACAACGGCATCGTGCCGAAGGACTACGGCGGAATGACTGCCGCCCAGTTCTACGAGCACCCGGTCGGCACCGGACCGTTCAAGTGGGACCACTGGACGAAAGGCTCCGAGCTCAAGCTCGTCAAGAACCCGGACTACTGGCAGACCGGAAAGCCCAGCCTGGACAGCGTCACCTGGAAGCCGGTGCCGGATGACAACACCCGCACGCTGCAACTGCAAGGCGGTCAGGCGCAGCTCAACGAGTTCCCGCCATTTTCTTCGTTGAACCAGTTCAAGAACAGCAGCACCACCCAGGCGACGCTGTTCAACTCGACCAAAACCGACTACCTGCTGATGAACCACACAACCGCGCC
>JAYSQK010000419.1:0-3663 GCA_043721555.1 Frankiales bacterium | reverse complement strand
GGCCGAGGGTGATGAGTTCGGTGAGTTCGGTGGGGACGGCGCTGCTGAGGGCGTCGATGAGCGTGCTCATCGTGCGAAGTCCGGCGGTCCGGTTGGTGTTGCGGTAGGCGTTGATCATCTGCTGGTAGATCCGCCAGGTGGCCTCGAGAGGGACGTGTGCGTCGTTGCCGAACAGCGCGTCGAGCCGGGTGGTCTGCTTGTCGGTGAGCAGGCCAGCGCCGGTGTGCAGCGTCCGGCGGGCCGAGTAGAGCGGGTCGCCGGAGCGGCCGCGGTGGCCGCGGCTGTCCTGCTGGACGCGCCGTCGGCACTGGTCCAGGGCGTCGCCGGCGAGCCGGACGACGTGGAACGGGTCCATCACCGCGACTGCGTCGGGGAGCTCTTCGCTGGTGGCGGTCTTGAAGCCGGTGAACCCGTCCATCGCGACGACCTCGACGCCGTCGCGCCACGCCTTCGGGCGGTCGGCGAGCCAGGTCTTGAACGCCTGTTCGGAACGGCCCTTGACCATGTCCAACAGCCGCGCCGGGCCTGTCCCATCGCGGATCCCGGTCAGATCGATGATCACGGTGACGTACTTATCGCCCTTGCGGGTGTGCCGCCAGACGTGCTCATCGACCCCGAGCACCCGCACCCCGTCGAAGCGGGCCGGATCGCTGATCAACACCCTCCTGCCCTCGGCGAGCACAGCGTCGTTGGCGGTGTTCCAGGCAACGCCGAGGGCCTCCGCGACGCGGGCGACCGTGAGGTGCTGGCAGACAATCGCCGACAGCGCCCAGCGCAGCCCGCCGCGGGTGAGCTTGGCCCGCGGCTCAGCGGCCCTGCTGGTGTCCTGGCGCCACACATGCCCGCAACCTGAGCACCGGTAGCGGCAGACCGTCACGACCAACGTCGTCGGGCGCCAACCGAACGGCTCGTGCGCGAGACGGCGGGTCACGCTGTCGCGCGGGACGCCTTCGCAGCCGCACCGCCGGCACCACCGGTCGGATGCGGTGACCCGACACGCCAGCACCGCGCGGTCGGTCTGCAGCTGCTGCCCAACGACCTCCAGACCGAGGTCGTCGAGCCGGCAGAACGTGGTCAGGTCAGGGCGCGCGAAGGTAGCGTCCAACAACGTCGAGGTCCTTCAGGTGGAAGCGTCAGAACTCCCATCCTTGAGGGACCTCGACCCTCATCCGGTCAGCGACGCGCCGTCTGCCTCTTCACCCTGTTCTGTGAAGAGCCGCGAAAGTCCCCGCCTTACATGACATTGTGGTCTTGCCGAGGGGCCAAGATCACCATGCGGGTGAGACACTTGGCGCAGCCAACAGCAGGACCGTGCCGGTCATCACGACCGATGGGACGGGGGGCGGTGTTGCAGGCTGGGACGTGTTGCTGGGGGACCGGATCGGGCTGACCGGCGTCCTGTCGGAGGACACCGATGGGCTGCGGGAAACGCCGGGCCGGGCACGACCTGGTCCGGGTGCTGGTCGATGTGGCTGTGGCGATAGCCAACGGCGTGGTGACGATCAAGGACGTGCAGGTCTTGGCTGATCAGCCGGGTCTGAACGGCCCGGCTGGGTCGGCTGCTGGTGCACGTCGTGACCAACCTGGACGCCAGCCTGGTCACGGCGCATTCGGAAAAGGAGGCCGCCCGCGGCAACTTCAAAGGCGAGCTCGGTCATCATCCCCTTCGGGTCGTGGCGGGACAACACCAGTAAGGCCCTGGCGATGATGCTGCGGCCGGGGGACGCCGGCAGTAACACCGCTGCTGATCACCTGGTCGTGCTGGCCTGGTCGTTGACCCAGATCCCGGATCGGTGACGCAGCAAGAAGGTCATGGCGATCCCGTCGCTGTGGGGGCGGGCGTAACTGCCAGGATGAAGATCTCGGTGTGCTGCGCCGCGAACGTCGGGCCGTCGGGGAGGCGCATCGGAGGGTCAAGGAGCGTCGTCGTCTGCGCGACAAGTCGCGGCGCCGACTGCAGCCGCGATATTTCGGCTCGTTCCGCTCGGAGGCGCGCGTCGCCCCTTCCTGGAGTCCAGAACTTCTGACATGGCGGGTGGTTGGTTTGGTCGCGGACTTTCGCTGCTACGTAGCGTTTCCCGTGCATGTCGTGGGTCATCCGACTCGGGGTGGTGAGATAGTCACTGCCTGAGCAACCGAGGGTCCAGGATGGTTCGTGTAACCCAGCCGGTGCTGCCGTTGCTGCCTGCCCAGGCCCATTCGATCGGCCCGTCGGCGGGCTTGCTGAAGGGCCCGGACGGCGGCGTGGTGTTGGTGTTCGGGCTCGCGACGTTCAACTACGCATCTGGTGACGAGGCCGGCCGCAGACTCGCTGCGGTGCGGCAGGTAACCACCAGGATTGCCTTCGCGACCGACGTCGTCGCCGCCTTCGGTGCCAGTCAGGCGACGTTGTGGCGGTGGGCCGGGGCGTTCGCCCAGGGCGGTGTGCTGGCTCTGGTGCCTGAACGCCCTGCCCGCGACACCGAGAAGGATCACCAAAGACTTGGCAGCGCGGATCGTCGCGCTGGAGGCGACATGCTTGACGTTGCTGCAGATCGCCGCCCGGACCGATGTCTCCACAGCAACGGTGCGGGTCACGTTGGGCCGGGTAGCGCCGCGCATCGCCGCCCAGCCGGTCGAGCTGCTGGCTGAACCGAGAGCCGCTGTCGCGGATGACGACGTCGAGCCGGTGATCGACGCCGACCGGGACGACCCGGACCACGACACAGGCACCGTGTGTCCGGAGTTGGCGGTTCTCACCTCACCGGTGCCGCGCACGGCTGAGCGGGCAGCGGCGCGGGCCGGGGAGCTCGTTGAGGCGCCGGTGGTGATCACTGAGGGTGCGCAGCTACCGCTGGCGGGTCTGTTGCTGGCGTTACCTGGTTTGGAGATGACCGGCTTGCTGCCGGTCGCCGAGCAGGTGCTCCCGCCGAGGCGGTAGGGCTACTAGCGTCGCGTGGCTGAGGTTCCTTTACGCTTAGCTTTGGCGAGGATGGTTTCGGCGTCTTTGGTCCAGATGAAGGGTTCGCAGCGGTCGTTCCAGCCGTCAATGAAGCCGCGGATCGCGTCTTTGAGGTCGCGGACCGAATCGAAGGTGCCGCGCCGAATGGCTTGCCGGGTGATGATCCCGAAGAAGATCTCGACCATGTTCAGCCACGACCCGCTGGTCGGGGTGAAGTGCATGCTCACCCGGGGGTTCTTGGCCAGCCAGGCCTGCACGTTGGGATGCTTGTGGGTGGCGTAGTTGTCACACACGACGTGCAGCTTGCGGCGCGGGTAGGTCTTCGCGACGAGCTTGAGGAAGGCCAGGAACTCGGCGTTGGTGTGCCGCTCGTAGCAGGCGTCGGTGACCTTGCCGGTGGCGACCTCCAAGGCGGCGAACAGGCTGGTCGTGCCGTGCCTGAGGTAATCATGGGTCTGCTTGGCCGGCAGCCCCGGACGCAGCGGCAGGAGCGGTGCGGTCCGGTCCAACGCCTGGATCTGGGTCTTCTCATCGATGCACACCACGATGGCGTTCTCCGGCGGCTGCATGTACAGCCCGACGACGTCACGGACCTTCGCATCCAGCTCCGGGTCGGTGGAGAACTTGAACGTCTCAATCCGCCAGGGCTGCAGGTCCCAGTCCCGCCAGATCCTGGCGACGGTCGCGAAGCTGATCCCGAGTTCCTTACCGAGCAGCCGGCT
>JAYSQK010000418.1:0-1544 GCA_043721555.1 Frankiales bacterium | reverse complement strand
CGGTGCAGCAGCGTCGGCCGGTGCAGCAGCGTCGGCCGGTGCAGCAGCGTCGGCCGGTGCAGCAGCGTCGGCCGGTGCAGCAGCGTCGGCCGGCGCAGCAGCGTCGGCCGGTGCAGCAGCGGCGGTGTCAGCCTTGGCGGCGGCCTTCTTCTTCGGCGTGGTGGCGGCGCCACCGGCGGCCTGGCCGTCGAGGGCCTCGCGCGCCGCTGCCTCGAAGACGGCCTTCTTGTCGACTTTGGGCTCGCGCACCAGCATCGGCGCGGGGGCGGCCTCGCCCTTGAACTTCTGCCAGTCGCCGGTCACCTTCAGGATGCGCTCCACCGGATCGGTCGCCTGCGCACCGACGCCGAGCCAGTAGGCGGCCCGGTCGGCGTTGACCTCGATGAACGAGGGGTGCTCCTTCGGGTGGTACTTGCCGATCGTCTCGATGACGCGGCCGTCGCGCTTGGTGCGCGCGTCAGCGATGACGATCCGGTAGTACGGCGCGCGCATCTTGCCCAGGCGCATCAGTTTGATCTTGGTTGCCACAGGTCTTCGTGCTCCAGTCGTACGGCGTGGGGGTGGCGGCCGGTTCGCGCGTGGGGTTGCGCGGCGGACGCCTCGTGCGGACACGCCGACGACGGGTAGAGGGCCGTCGGTCGGCGATGGCTCCCGACAAGTGTGCCAGACCGCCAGCGCGCCCGGCGAGACCACCAGCCGGGGGGACGACCGGACCGGACCGCCTTGCCCGCCGTACCGTCTCGTGTCGTGATGTGGCGGCCTCAAACAGGCTCGAAATCACGACACGAGACGGGAGGGGCATCAGGCGGCGGTCAGCGCTGGCGGCCGAGCCCGAACGGGTCCTTCGGCTGCTGCGTCGGCAGCCCCAGCGGGTTGGGCGGCAGCGCCACCGGCGCGGCCTGCGCGGCCCGCTGGGCCTGGGACAACCCCCCGCCGGCCCGCCCCGGGCCCTTCTTGGCCTTCTTGCTCTGCTGCTGGCGCTTGGCCTTGCGCCCCATGCCCGGCACGCCGGCCATGCCGGGCATGCCCTGCATCTGCTTCATCATCTTCTGCGCCTCGTGGAACCGGTCGACCAGGTTGTTGACCTCGGGCACGGTCACCCCCGCGCCCTTGGCGATCCGCATCCGGCGCGAGCCGTTGAGCACCTTGCTGTCGCGCCGCTCCTGCGGCGTCATCGAGCGGATGATCGCGGCGATCCGGTCGAGGTCGGAGTCCTTGACCTGCGCGATGGCCTCCTTCATCTGCCCCATGCCGGGCAGCATCCCGAGCAGCGAGGTGAGCGAGCCCATCTTCTTGACCTGGACCATCTGCTCGAGGAAGTCCTCGAGATCGAAGCCCTCGCCGCTGCCGAGCTTGCCGGCCATCTTCTCGGCCGAGTCGGCGTCGAAGTGCCGCTCGGCCTGCTCGATCAGGGTCAGCACATCACCCATGCCGAGGATGCGCGAGGCCATCCGCTCGGGGTGGAAGACGTCGAAGTCACCGAGCTTCTCGCCGGTCGAGGCGAACAGGATCGGCTGGCCGGTGAGATGCCGCACCGACAGGGC
>JAYSQK010000417.1:0-16187 GCA_043721555.1 Frankiales bacterium | reverse complement strand
TGCGCTGCGCTCGCCACAGGAAGTCGACGATCCCGATGAGGCGCCCCTCGAGGTCGCGGATCTCCACCTGCAGCTCGGGTGCGGGCAGTCCGAGCGCGGCGAAGGCCACCCGGGCGATCGACTCGAGCGGCCCGTCGGCCCGGCCGTCGGCGAACCGGACGACCTGCAAGCCGGCGGCGCCCCCGGCCAGGTGCGGCAGCGGCCGGCGACCTCGGCCAACTGCTCGGGGTCGAGCCCGGCGCGTAGCGCTGCGTCGCCGACCACGACGGCCGCACGTCGTTGCTCGTGCCGCGCGACGTCCACCACGGTCCTGGCCGGTGAGGTCACCCGCAACCCTTCGACGTGCACGATGTCGGTCTCGGCCAACGTGGCCACCCGGATGAATCGGCTCGACGACGCGTCGCTCGGGGTCCGCGGGCTCCGGGTGATCAACGGCTGCGGCGGTGGGCTGCCAAGGACGGGCCAGCCGTGCAGCAGTGCGGCGGACCGGTGGCTGGCAACGTGGTCCGGGCCGAGCGCCAACAGCCGGGCAGCGACATCCAGCCGGTGCCGGTCGCGCCGGGGCGTCGGGAGCGCCGCGGTCACGGCGTACACACCTCGGCCGAGTTGCTGCCAGCTCCCGTTGCGCAGGCAGGTGTCGATCGCTGCGGCAGACCAACCGGCGGCAAGCGCCTGCGAGCGGGTGAAGGCCCCGTGCTGGAGGAACGCCGTCGCCTCGAGCCGGGATCCAGGCTCGTCCGGAGTCGGGTCGCTGTTCACCCGCACAGGCTCCCGCGTCCGGGCGCGGGGCGTCGGCGCGTATCCACAGGCCCGTACCGTCCCGTGTCGTGATTCGAGGCCTGAAAAAGGGCCCACATTCACGACACGAGACGGGAGGGCCGGGCGGCAAGCGGGCCGGTGTGCCGGGCGCTCCAGCACCTACCGGTAGCGTTGCGCAGCCCCGCTGCGCCCCCCAAAGGAGCCCCTCGTGACGAAGTACGTCTACGACTTCGCCGAGGGCGGTCGCGACATGAAGGACCTGCTCGGCGGCAAGGGGGCCAACCTCGCCGAGATGACTAACCTGGGGCTGCCGGTGCCACCCGGCTTCGTGATCACGACCGAGGCGTGCACGACCTACCTGGCCACCGGCCAGGTGCCGGCCGAGCTCGAGCGCGAGGTCAGTGAGCACCTCGAGCGGCTCGAGCAGGCGATGGGCAAGCGCCTCGGCGACGCCGACGACCCGCTCTTGGTGAGCGTTCGGTCCGGCGGCAAGTTCTCCATGCCGGGGATGATGGACACGGTGCTCAACATCGGGCTCAACGACGCGAGCGTGCAGGGCCTCACCCGCCAGTCCGGCAGCGCGCGATTCGCCTGGGACTCCTACCGGCGGCTCGTCCAGATGTACGGCAAGACGGTGCTCGGCGTTGCGGCCGAGCACTTCGACGAGGTGTTCGACCAGGCCAAGAAAGCCAAGGGCACGCGGCTCGACCTCGATCTGGACGAAACCGATCTGCAGGGCATCGTTGAACGGTTCCAGGCGATCGTCGACGAGCAGACCGGTAGCCCGTTCCCACAGGACCCGCGGGTGCAGATGGACCTGGCGACCCGGGCCGTCTTCGAGTCGTGGAACACCGAGCGGGCCAAGCTCTACCGCCGGCAGGAGCGCATCCCGGGCGACCTCGGCACGGCGGTCAGCGTCTGCTCGATGGTGTTCGGCAACCTCGGCATGGATTCCGGCACGGGCGTCGCGTTCACCCGTGACCCGGGCAGTGGCGCGCAGGGCGTCTACGGCGACTATCTGCAAAACGCCCAGGGCGAGGACGTCGTCGCCGGCATCCGCAACACGCTGCCGCTGCAGGACCTCGAACAGCTCGACAAGCCGGGCTACGACGAGTTGATGGCCACCATGTCGACGCTGGAGTCGCACTACCGCGACCTGTGCGACATCGAGTTCACCATCGAGCGCGGCAAGCTGTGGATGCTGCAGACCCGGGTCGGCAAGCGGACGGCCGGGGCGGCGTTCCGGATCGCCACCCAACTCATCGACGAGGGCTTGATCACCGAGGACGAGGCGCTCGAGCGGGTGACCGGCGCGCAACTAGCCCGGTTGATGTTCCCGGCGTTCGGGGCGACCGACGACGTCGATGCGAGCCGGGTGCTGCTCGGCAAGGGCATGGGCGCATCGCCCGGTGCGGCCGTCGGCAAGGCGGTCTTCGACAGCGCCACCGCGGTGGCCTGGGCGGCCCGCGGGGAAAACGTCCTGCTGGTCCGTCGAGAGACCAACCCCGACGACCTGTCCGGGATGATCGCGGCGCAGGGGATCCTGACCAGCCGGGGCGGCAAGACCAGCCACGCAGCGGTTGTCGCCCGGGGGATGGGCAAGACCTGCGTCTGCGGCGCCGAGGACCTCGAGATCGACCTCGAGGAGCGCACCCTCACCGCCCCGGACGGCACCGTGGTGGCCGAGGGCGAGCTGTTGTCCATCGACGGCACCAGCGGCGCGGTCTACCTCGGCGATGTGCCGGTCCGGCCGAGCCCGGTGGTGGAGTACTTCGAGGGGACGCTGGCCGCCGACGGCGCCGACGACCTCGTGGTGGCCGTCGACCGGCTGATCCGGCACGCCGACAAGAGCCGCCGGCTCGGCGTACTCGCGAATGCCGACACGCCAGCAGATGCCCAGCGGGCCAGGCGATTTGGCGCTGCGGGCATTGGTCTGTGCCGCACCGAGCACATGTTTCTCGGCGAACGCCGCCAGCTCGTCGAGGACCTCGTGCTCGCCGAGGACGAGCCGGCCCAGCAGGCGGCGCTTGCGGCCCTGCTGCCGTTGCAACGGGACGACTTCGACGGCATCCTGCGGGCGATGGACGGCCTTCCGGTGACCGTCCGGTTGATCGACCCGCCGCTGCACGAGTTCCTGCCCGACTACACCGAGCTGTCCGTCGAGGTCGCCGTCGCCGAGGCCACCGACCAGCACGTCGATGACAAGAAGCGGGCCTTGCTCGACGCCGTCCGCCGGCTGCACGAGAGCAACCCGATGATCGGGCTGCGTGGTGTCCGGCTCGGCCTGGTCATTCCCGGCCTGTTCGCCATGCAGGTCCGCGCGCTCGCCGAGGCCGCAGCGACGCTCAAGGCCGAAGGGCTCGATCCTCGGCCCGAGGTGATGGTGCCGCTCGTGGGCAGTGTGCAGGAGCTCGAGATCGTCCGGGAGGAGGCCGAGGGCATCGTCGCTGCGGTGGCTGCCGAGACCGGCCAGGAGGTCGAAACCCTGATCGGCACGATGATCGAGATCCCCAGGGCCGCCCTCACCGCCGGCCAGATCGCCGGGGCCGCCGACTTCTTCTCCTTCGGCACCAACGACCTGACCCAGATGGGCTGGGGCTTCTCGCGCGACGACGTCGAGGCGAGCTTCTTCTCGCGCTACCTCGATCTCGGCATCTTCGGGGTCAGCCCGTTCGAGTCGCTCGATCGCGAGGGCGTCGGCCGCCTGGTCCGGATCGCGGTCGAGGAGGGCCGGGCCGCCCGCCCGGACCTCAAGGTCGGGGTGTGCGGCGAGCACGGTGGGGATCCCGACTCCGTGCACTTCTTCCACGACGCCGGCCTGGACTACGTCAGCTGCTCGCCGTTCCGGGTGCCCGTGGCCCGCCTCGAGGCCGGCCGGGCCGCCCTCGAGCAGCTCGGCAGCGACACCCGCTAGGTGCTGCTCCTGTTGTTTTCCAAGACGGTGCGCCGGTTGCTCGCCGCGGTGCTGCTGTCGGTGCTGGCGATCCTGTTCGGCACGGCGGCGCGCGTCTGGTGGGTCGCCCGCGAGGACGACCGGCCGACCAGCGACGCCATCGTGGTGCTGGGCGCGTCGCAATTCGACGGCCGCCCCAGCGAGGTCTTCCGGGCCCGCCTGGACCATGCCAAGGCGCTGTACGACGCACAGGTCGCGCCCCGGGTCGTCGTGCTGGGCGGCGGCGCGCCGGGGGACCGCTTCACCGAGGGGCAGGCCGGTGCGGCGTACCTGGCCAAGCGTGGTGTCCGGTCGGTCGCGGTCGGTGTCGGCCGGGACACCCTGCAGAGCCTGAAGGCCTTGCAGACCGAGTTCGCCCGGCAGGGCTGGCACACCGCGGTGCTGGTGACCGATCCGTGGCACTCGCTTCGGTCCCGCCGGATGGCCACCGACCTCGGCATCAAGGCGACGACGAGCCCGGACCGGCGAGGACCCGCCAACAGCAGCCGCAGTGTCGAGCTGCGCTACGTCGCGCGGGAGACGGCCGCCTATCTCTACTACCGGATCTTCCACGCCAGCAGCGAAGCCGGCCCCAACGCCGTCTGACCCGGTCGAAAAGCCGGTGACGTCTGCTCGCTCGGGTCCTACATTGCCCGGAGTCGGACGAGAGGAGGTGTGAGCGCCATGACCGTCGTCGTCGTGCTGCCCGCCCATCACCTCCGCCCGAAAGGCCCCATCCGTGTTGCCTGCTGCCCTGCACGTCCCCTCCTTCCCTGACGGCGCGACGCCTGCGCTCCTGACCCGCGTCGACCGCTCGGCGTACGACGTCCTGACCGCGACCGGTCCGGCCCGCGTGCCCGCACTCCCGCCCCCGCCAGACCCCCTCGACGCTCCGACCGTCGGTGACTGGCTGGCCCTCGACGTTGCCGGCGCGGTCCTGGAGCGGCTCCCGCGCCGCTCACTGGTCAGCCGCGGTACGACGGGGCGCGGCAGCACCGCGCAACCGCTCGCGGCCAACGTCGACGTGGTGCTGCTCTGTGTCGGCCTGGCCCGCTCCCTGCCGCTGCGCCGGCTCGAGCGGCTGCTGGCCCTGGCCTGGGAGAGCGGCGCGACCCCGGTCGTCGTGCTCACCAAGGCCGACCTGTGCCAGGACGTCGACGCCGCCTACGACCTCGTCCGGCCGCACGCGCCCGGTGTCGAGGTGGTGGCCGTCGCGGCGGCCGACGGCGAGGTCGCGGCCCTGGCGCCGTACGCGCGCTCGGTCCTGGTCCTGCTCGGCGCGTCGGGCGCGGGCAAGTCCACCGTCGTCAACGCCCTGCTGGGCGAGCAGATGATGTCCACCGGTGATGTGCGGCACGTCGACGGCAAGGGCCGGCACACCACGACGCACCGCGAGTTGCTGGTGCTGCCGACCGGCGGGGTCGTCATCGACACCCCCGGCCTGCGGGGGGTGGCGCTCGGCGCCGGCGCCCAGGATGGTCTGGCCCAGGCCTTCGCCGACGTCGAGGAGTTGGCCTCGGCGTGCCGGTTCGCCGACTGCGCGCACCGGAGCGAGCCGGGTTGCGCGGTCCTGGCGAGCGTCTGGGCGGGTGACGTCGGGCAGGACCGGGTCGACGCCTGGCGCCGCCTGCTGCGCGAGCTCGCCTATCAAGCACGGCGCAGTGACGCGCGGTTGCGCGACGAGCACAGCCGGCGATGGAAGGCGATCGCCCGCGAGCAGCGGTCCCGTGGCGGTCGTCCCTGACCTCGCTGCAAGGAACTGTCGGACCGCTGTCCGACACTGGTGGCATGACGCAGACCGATCGATCCCTCGCGTGGGCCGCGACGATGGGGGGCACCCGTTCCGGTGATGTGGTGACGGCCCACGGCGCTGCCGCACCCGCGGTGACGCCGGTCGCGCGGGTCGGCCGACAGGCCCGGGAGGCGCGCGAGGATGCCCAGCTCGCGGCGGGCGCGACCCGTGCCGTCGGGGGCGGCGAGCGGACCCGCGAGGAGGCCCCCGACGACGAGCGCACCTGCTTCGAGCGGGACCGTGACCGGGTGCTGCACTCGCCGGCGTTTCGGCGGTTGGCTGGCAAGACGCAGGTGTTCGTCTTCCCGGCCGACCATCAGCGGACCCGGCTGACGCATGCCCTGGAGGTGGCTCAGGTGGCCACCAGCGTGGCCCGGGCAAGTGGGCTCAACGTCGCGTTGACCGAGGCGATCGCACTCGGCCACGACTGCGGGCACGGGCCAGGTGGGCATGCCAGCGAGGACGCCTTCGGCAGCTTCCTGCCCGGCGGATACGACCACGCGGTCTGGGGAGCCGATGTGGTGCTGGCGCCGCTCAACCTGTGCGCGCAGACCCTCGACGGCATCCGCAACCACTCCTGGTCCAGGCCGGTGCCGGCGACCCCGGAGGCGGCCGTCGTGAGCTGGGCCGACCGCTGCGCCTACAGCGCCCACGACCTCGAGGACGCCGCGCACGCCGGCATCGTCAGCCCGCTGGACCTGCCCGACGAGGTCGCTGGCGTCTGCGGCCGGTCACGTGGCGCGCAGCTCGGCACCTTCATCGCCGCGCTGGTCGACTGCATCGCGACCACCGGCATCGTCGGGATGCGGCCGGAGCAGGCGGCCGCCCTCGCCGGTCTGCGGGCCTTCAACTACGAGCGCATCTACACCCGGCCGGAGTCGATCGCCCAGGGCGAAGCGGTGATCGCGGTGCTGGTCGCGCTGGTCGAGCACTATGCCGACCGGCCGTTCGCGATCCCCGACGTCGTCGCGGCCGCCCCGGGCACCGACGAGGCGGTCCGGGCCGCGGTCACCTACGTCGGCGGGATGACCGACCGGTTCGCCTTCCGGACGGCGGTGGCCGAGCTCGACTGGGATCCACGGGCCCTGCCGCGCGGCATCGACAGCCCCCGGCGCCGCTGACTGGGCGTCGTCCACACCCGGCTCGCCGCCGCCGGGTCGGTCACTAGACTCACGGCACTTCCCCGAGGACGCCGCTGCGCAGCCGCGCGGGGGCTGCACAGCACTGGGAGGAGCCCCGTGGCCGGTCGCATCCGCGACGAGGACGTCGTGACGGTGCGCGAGCGCGCGCACATCGCCGACGTCATCACCGAGGGCGGCGTCCAGCTCAAGCAGGCCGGTGGCGGCCGGCTCAAGGGGCTGTGCCCCTTCCACGACGAGAAGACGCCGTCGTTCAACGTCAACCCGGTCGTCGGCTACTACATGTGCTTCGGTTGCGGCGAATCCGGTGACGTCATCAGCTTCGTGCGCAAGCACGACCAGCTCAGCTTCGTCGAGGCGATCGAGCACCTGGCCCGCCGCTACGGCGTCGACCTGCAGTACGAACAGGGCGGCTCGGCTGCCGGCCGGCAGGGCAGCCAGCGCAGCCGGCTCGTCGAGGCGCACAAGGTTGCCGCCGAGTTCTATGTCGACCAGCTGGACGGCCCGGCCGCGGGCGCCGGCAAGCAGTTCCTGGCCGAGCGCGGCTTCGACCGTGCCGCTGCCGCGGCGTACGGCGTGGGCTTTGCGCCGCCGGGCTGGGACAACCTGGTCAAGCACCTGCGGGGGCGCGGGTTCAGCCAGGAGGAGCTGCTCGCCGCCGGGCTCGCCAGCGAGGGCCGGCAGGGGCCGATCGACCGCTTCCGCTACCGCCTCGTCTGGCCGATCCGCGACATCGGCGGCGACGTCATCGGCTTCGGGGCGCGCAAGCTCTCGACCGATGCCGGCGACGACAGCCCGAAATACCTCAACACCCCCGAGACGGCGATCTACAAGAAGTCGACGGTGCTCTACGGCCTGGACCTGGCCAAGAAGGAGATCGCCCGGCGGCGGCAGGCTGTGGTGGTCGAGGGCTACACCGACGTGATGGCCTGCCACCTGGCGGGGGTGCCGACGGCGGTCGCGACCTGCGGCACGGCCTTCGGCGCCGACCACATCGGCGTCATCCGTCGGCTGCTGATGGACCAGGACGAGTTCCGCGGCGAGGTCGTCTTCACCTTCGACGGCGATGCCGCCGGGCAGAAGGCCGCGCTCAAGGCCTTCGGTGACGACCAGCGATTCGTCGCCCAGACCTTCATCGCGGTGTCGCCCGGCTCGATGGACCCGTGCGAGCTCCGGCTGGCCAAGGGCGACACGGCGGTGCGTGACCTGGTGGCGGCCCGGGTGCCGCTGGTCGAGTTCGCCGTCAAGGCAGCGCTGGCGCGCTACGACCTCGACAGCGCCGAGGGGCGGGTCCAGGCGCTGGCGAGCGCCGCCCCCCTCGTCGGGAAAATCAAGAACCGGGCGCTCGCGATGGAGTATGCCCGCCGGCTCGCCGGCTGGCTCGGCATGGACGAGGCGACGGTGCGCGAGCGGGTCGGGCACGACGTGCCGGGGATCGGGACCCAGCAGCGCCGCCGCCCGGTCGCGCCCAGCGCCGACGCGTCGCTGCTCCGGCTGGAGCGGGAGGCGATGAAACTCGCGGTCCAGTCGCCCATCTCGGTCGCGCCGATCTTCGACGAGCTGCATGACGAGGTGCTGACCGAGCCCAGTCTGCGCCAGGTGCAGGAGACGATCCGCAAGGTCGGCGGGGTCAGCACTGCCGTCGGCGGCGAAGCCTGGGTGGGCCGGCTGCTGCAGGCCTGCCCGGACGACGCGATCCGATCGCTCGTGACCGCGCTCGCGGTCGAGGAACTGCATACCGACTGGGAGCTGCCGCGCTACGCCGAGGTCACGCTCACCCAACTGCAGATGCACGCCGCGACCCGTCGGGTCGCCGAGCTCAAGGGCCGCCTCCAGCGGATCAACCCGATCGAGGAGGCCGAGCTCTACACCCGCACCTACGCCGAGTTGATCGGGCTCGAACGCACCGCTCGGGCCTTCCGCGAGCACGGCATCACCGGGCTGTGAAGCTGCCTCGCCGCCGTCAGGTGCCGGCGGCCGTGCGTTCGGTCGCGCTGCTGCCGGGCGAGCGACGGCTGGCCTGGGGGCTCACCGCCGACGGCGCTCCGCTCGTGGCGACCCCGACCAGGCTCCTGCTCCCAGGTGCGGAGTCGCTCGATTGGATCATGGTGGAGAAAGCCGCCTGGCGTCCACCGGTGCTCACCGTCACCGAGGTCGCCGAGATCGAGGGCACCGGTCGGGAGCGCAGCTTCACGATCGAGCAGGACGCCGCACTCGCCGAGGTGGTCCGCGCCCGGGTCACCTCGAGCGTCGCCTGGTCCGACCGGCGACGGCTCGACCCCCGTGGCGCTGTGCGACTCGTCGGCCGGCGGGTGCCGGGTGAGGAGGCCCTGCTCTGGCAGCTGGTCTTCGACCGCGAGACCGACCCGTCGGATCCGCTCGTCCGGGCCCAGGCGACCGGGTTCCTGGACGCCGTACGCCGCACCATCGGCTGAGGGTCAGCTGGCGACGGCCACCCGGTCGGCTGGGGCTCGTAGCAGCCGCAGCACCGCCGACTCGAGGGGCCCCTGGGTGGCGGGCTGACCGTTGGCCGCACCTTCGCCGAGCAGCCGCAGGTCCTCGCTGATCGTCACGCCGGCGTCGTACAAGTCGATGATCCGCGGATCGATGTAGCTGGCCCGGCAGACCGCAGGGGTGTTGCCGAGGTAGTGCGCGACCTCCTGCACCACCCTGGTCACGGCTCGCTTACGTGCGGTTGCCGTCTCGGCGCCGGTCGACACGGCGAGCCCGACGGCGGCCAGGACGGTCGCGGACCAGGTGCGGAAGTCCTTTGCGGTGTAGTCACCGCCGGTCAGTTCGCGCAGGTGCGCGTTGATGTCGCCGCTCTTCACATCCACCCAGCGGGCGCCGTCCCGGTAGGCCAGGAGCTCCGTCCCGCCGGCGCGTCGGCGCTTCAGGGCCTGCACCACCGCCCCGACCTCGGGTTCGACCAGGCTCATCACCCGGCGCTTGCCGCCCTTCGCGGTGTAGTCGAATCGGACGACGCCGTCGCGGTTGACGGTCACATGTTCCTTGCGCATGGTGGCGAGCCCGAACGTCTCGTTGCGGGCGGCGTACTGCTCACTGCCGATCCGGAAGAAGCCCAGGTCGAGCAGGCGGACGGCGCAGGACAGCACCCGTTCGCGACCCAGGCCGTCGCCGTCGAGGTCCCGCCGGATCTGCTCCCGGGCCCGTGGGAGGACCGAGCCGAAATCCAGCACCCGCTCGTGCTTGTCGAGATCGCGGGCCAGTCGCCATTGATCGTGATATCGGTACTGGCGCCGACCTGCGGCATCGACACCGGTCGCCTGGATGTGTCCACTCGCCACCGTGCAGATCCAGACATCTGACCAGGCCGGTGGGATGACCAGGGCCTCGATGCGGTTGACCGTCAGGGCATCGGTGACCGGTCGACCGGCCACGTCGAGATAGCGAAATGCCTTGCCGCGCCGCACCCTGGTGATTCCGGGTGCGGCGCAACTGACTCGCCGGAGCCGTGCCAACTACGCCTCGGGCTCGAGGTGCATGGCGGCTTCCTCCGCGCCGTAGCCACCGAGGTCGGTGCCGACATCGGTTGCCACCAGGTCTGACTCGGTGTCGCTGCGAGCCCCCTCGTCGCTCTCGACGATCCGGCCGACGCCCTGCCCGGCGCCCTGCCCGCCGGGATCCTCGACCCCTTCGGACTCATCTGCGTCAGTCCCGAGACCGGCCAGGACGTCGGCCTGCTCACGCGCCAGGCGACCGCCGAGCGATTCACCGTCGGACTGCTCGCCCGGCGTCGTACCGAAGTCGTCGACAGCCATCGCCGTGTCATGCGGTGGTTCGACGAACTCGGTCTCTGAGTGATCGGGATCGGCGAGGTCGGGGATGCCCTCGGCCTCCATGCGCGACGGCGGTTCGGGGATGCGGGCGGTCATCCTCAGGCCTGCTTGCTGGGCGTCGCACCTGGCTGCGGGATGGCCCGCTCGATCGTGGTCTTGAAGGCCGCCAGCGCCGCCTCGACCTTCTTCTGCGGGTCGGCGAATACCTTCGCGATCGCCTCGCCGAGGATGCCCGCCGGCGGGTCGTAGTCCAAGCTGACCTCCACACCGGTGGTCTGCCCGTGGTCGTCGAAGCGCACTGCGCCGGAGTTCTTCACGTCAGCCCCGGAGCTGTCCACGCTTGCCCAGGCGATCCGGGTGCCGGGAACGTCCTCGACGATCTTGGCGTCCCATTCGACGGTCTTGCCGAGCGGTCCGTGCACCTTCCAGTGGGTGATGTCGGTGCTGCCGGTCTGCGGGTCGACCGACTCGACGTCCGGCATGATCTGCGGCAGGTTCGTCAGGCCGCGCCACCACGCGTACGCCTGGTCGGCCGGAACGTTGACTTCGAGGTAATGCGCGACGGTGCCCATGAAGTGCCTCTCGTGACGGGTCAGGACGGGGAGGTGACTACCCCGGTACGCCGGGGCAGATGCATCAGTGCTGGTGGGTTTCCGGGGCGGCGGTGAGGTCGACGGTGGCGGGCTGGCCGGTGATCGTCTCGACCTTGCTGTTGACCGCGTCGACGGCCTTGTCGGCGAGCCCGCCGGCCTTGTCGTGCACGGTCGTCGTCACGCGCTGCACAGCCGGTTTGCCCATCAGGCTATTGACCTGCTGGACGATCTGGTCGTAGCGGCCGGTGCCGGCCTTGGCGCCGAGGACGTAGCCGGCACCGAAGCCCGCGACAAGGGTCAGCTTGCTGATCATGGGTGTTCCTCCATAGGTGACGGGGATGCTCCGTGCGGACCTACCCCGTTCGGTGGTGGCCCTACCAGCCGGAGGTCTGGTCGACACCGGTCTGCATCTGGGCGCCGCTCGATAGAGTGTGCCGATGGGCGTGTCGCTCAGACTGGCTGGTTCGTTTCGCCTCGTACAGGGCGAGGCGGACGGCGCTGAGCTCGTCGTCGGCAGCCCCAAGGAACGCCGGCTCCTCGCGCTGCTCGCGGTGCACCGCGGCCGGAGTGTGTCAACGGACACCATCATGGCCGTGCTCTGGGACGGCAACCTGCCTCGGCGCCCCGCGGAGAACGTTGCCACCCTGGTGAGCCGACTGCGTGCGCTGCTCGGGTCGGACGTCATTCTTGGCGATCGCGGTGCCTACCGGTTGGGCAACGTACCGGCTGTCTCGGTCGATGCCGACGAGGCTGCCCAGTTGCTGGCGACTGCCCTCAGGCGCATGGCCCAGGGCACTCCCTCGTTGGCTGGTACCGCGGCCGCGCGGGCCCTCGAGCTGCTCGGTGACGGGGTCGCTCTGATCGGCGAGCCAGACGCCGACTGGGTGGATCAGGCCAGGATGCAGTGTCAGCAATTGGTGCGCTCGGCCCGGCACTGTGCGGCAGCGGCTGCGTTGGGGACCGGCGACGTCGAGGACGCGCGGGCGATGGCGGGCGCCGCGGTCGCAGCAGACCATTTCGACGAAATTGCCTACCGCCTGTTGATGACCGCCCACCAGGCCGCGGGCGAGCCGGCCAAGGCCATCGGGGCCTACCAGAGACTCCGCGCGGAACTGGCCGACGAACTCGGTATCGAACCAGCTCCGCAGACGTGTGAGGTGTACCTCGCGGTGCTCCGCGGTGGGCGCCCGTCCCCGGTCGAGTTCGTCGCCCCGATCGTGCCTGCTTCGACTGCCAAGCTGGTCGGGCGTAGCGCCGAGGTATCGCGGCTGACCGAAGCGTGGGCATCGGCCAGCCGAGGCACCCCGAGTGTGCTGCTGCTGGTCGGAGACGCAGGGATCGGCAAGACCCGCCTCGCGTCCGAGGCCGCGGCAACCGCCCGTGAAACGGGTGGTGTGGTGCTGTCGGCGCGGTGCTACGCGGCCGAGCGCTCGCTGTTCCTGCAGCCGTTCGTCGATGCCCTGACCGGACCGATGACCAGCATGCCGGCGGAGCGTCTTGGCAACCTGGCGGGGCGGCACGGCGCGACCTTGGCCGCCCTGGTCCCTGCGGTCGCGGAAGTCTTTCGCGGCGCGCGATCCACTTCCCGACCCAGTCCCGAGGCGGAGTTACGACAGGCCTACGAAGCGGTGACGGCGGTGCTTGCGGGCTTGGCAACCGCGCGCCCGGTACTGCTGGTGCTGGACGACCTGCACAACGCCGGCCGCGCCACGGTCGGCCTGGTGCACTATCTGGCCCGGCATGCGGGCCCGGCCCGGCTGATGATCGTGGCCACCCTGCGGACCGAAGAAGGCGCCGAAACCGTCGCCACGCTCACGCAGGTCGCCGGCCGGATGGATCTCGGTCCGTTGGCGTCCCCTGATGTCGCTCGGTTGGCGGCCGAGGCAGGGCAGGCAGACCTCGCCCCTGCCATCATGGCGCGCACCCGTGGTCACCCGTTGTTCGTGATCGAGACGCTTCGTGCGTTGACCGCCGGGGAGCCCGGCATTCCGGAGTCGCTGAAGGCGGCTGTGTTGGCCAGGCTCGGCCGAGCGGGAGCCGACATCGAGGAACTGTTGCGGGCGGGGTCGGTGCTTGGGGCTTCGCTCAACCCGGAGACGCTGGCAGGCCTGCTCGACCTGCCGCCACTGGAGGCCGCCCGACGCTGCGAGCGGGCCGCTGGGACCCGGCTGCTGGTCGTCGTCGGGTACGCGTACGAGTTCACCAACGATCTCGTGCAGGAGGTGCTGTACGCCACGACGCCCGGTCCCACCCGACAGCTCTACCACCGGCGTGCCGCGGACCTGCTGGCCGACCGGCCGGAAGTCGTTGCAGTGCATGCAGCCGCCTGCGCGGACTGGCCGCGGGCGGCGCGCGCCTATCTGCTGGCCGGTGAGCGAGCGGCGCAGCGCGGCGCGGTTGCCGATGCAGACGCATTGCTGTGCCACGCGCTGGGTGCCGCAGAGCGCACGGACGAGTTGGAGTTGGTCGGCCGGGTACGGGTGGCCCGCGCCCGCGTAAGGGACGCGCTGGAGGCTTACCAGCCCGCCCTCGACGATCTCCAGGTAGCGCTGACTGCCGCCCGGCAGGCCGGCGACCGAAGGCTCGAGATGGTCGCGTTGCGCGAACTGGGCGGCGATGTCCCGTTCGCGATCGGCTTGCCGGTTGGCGAATGCATGGCCTACCTGCGTGCCGGGCTGGCGATCGCCGAGTCCTTCGGGGACCGCGCTGCCGAAGCAGGCCTGCTTGCCCGGCTGGCCATTGTCGCGAGCAACCGGCTGTGCTTCACCGAGGCCCTCGCCTACGGGCGACGGGCGGTGGCCGCCGGGCGCCTCGCCGGCGACGAACGAGCACTCACACTCGGGCTGGACGGCCTGAAAACAAGCCTGGCCTACCTCGGTGAGCTTGCCGGGCTCACCGAGGTCATCGGCGAGTTGGAGCCGCTGACGCGCCGGCAGGGCGACCTGCTGCTGCTGCACTGGGCGGTGTTCGAAAGCGCCTTCCCCGCGATCGCGGCAGCGGACTGGGAGCTCGCTCGGGCTCGCATCGGCGAGGCGATCGAGGTGAACGGCCGCAGTGGCTACGTGGGCCACGAGACGTGGCTGGTAGCCCATCTCGGCTGGGTGGCCCGGTTGCAGGGCAGGTACGACGAGGCAACTGAGCTCGGCCGGCGCGCGGTGGCGTTGAGCCGGCCCACCGCGCACCGCTGGTGGCGGCCGACGGCGCAGGCGCTCCTCGCGACCACCCTGCTCGAGTCCGGCGAGACCGCTGAGGCCGTGCAGTTGCTCGTCGACGCGGTGGCGCATGTCGGACTCGACGGCAATGAGGCGCACCGACTGCGCTGCCTCGCGGCCTTGGCGGAGGCGACCCACTCCCGGGCGGTCCTCGACGAGGCGGACGCCCTGCTGACAACCATCTCGGTGCCACCCGGCTCGGCGTGGCTTCTCGGAACGGATGCCTACCTGGCGGTGGCGAGGTCCTGGCTGCACCACGCTCAGCCGGGGCGGGCCCGCGCGGTGCTGGCCCCCCTGGTCAGCGCCGCGGACCGTCAGCAGTGGCTGCCCGCCCTGGCCGGTTCGGCCCTCGTCGAGGGCGCGGCGGCCGCTGCCATGGGCGACCCCATTGGCGCTGGGCATTCGTTCACGCGGGCGCTCGATCTGGCCACCCGGCACGGGATGGTCGGGCTGGAACGGGACGCGCGCACGGCCCTGCTGGAGTTGATCGGGAACCCGACGAGCTGACCGCGCTGCCGGTCTCGCCGGCTGCCGCAATGCTCGCGCAATGCCTCTCGTCATGGTGGGCCCGGGACGTTGACCGGAACAGGGAGGTTTGTCATGGCAATCGATCAGGACAAGTTGGGAGCGCTGGTCGGGCAGTTCGTCGGTGACCTGGGGGCGACAATGGCCGCCGGCAGCGTCGTGATCGGGCATCGCCTGGGGCTCTACCGCAGCCTGGCCGAAGGTCCGGCGACGCCGGAGCAGCTGGCCGAGCGGAGCGGCACCGAGCCGCGCTACATCACCGAATGGCTGAGCGGCCAGGCTGCTGGTGGCTACGTCGAGTACGACGCGTCCGCGGGGACCTTTGCGCTGTCCGAGGAGCAGGCGTTCGCACTCGCCAACCCGGACGGGCCGCTCTACCTGCCCGGCGCCTTCGTGCTCGCTCTCGGTGCCCTCAAGGCTGAGCCGCGGATCGCCGAGGCGTTCCGCACCGGAGCCGGGATGGGGTGGCACGAGCACGATGCCGACGTCTTTGTCGGCTGCGAGGAATTCTTCCGTCCAGGCTACGTGGCCAATCTCGTGGACAGCTGGATTCCTGCCCTGGACGGGGTGGATGCCAAGCTGCGCGCCGGCGCCCGAGTGGCCGACGTCGGCTGCGGGCTGGGCTCCTCAGCGGTACTCCTTGCCTTGGCCTACCCCGAATCGACGATCTTCGCCTCTGACTACCACGAAGCGTCTGTCGAGCTGGCCCGTAAGCGCGCCGCTGACGCCGGGGTCGCAGATCGGTTGTCGGTCGAAGTCGCCGCGGCGCAGAACTTCTCGGGTGCCGCCTACGACCTCGTGGCTACGTTCGACTGCTTGCACGACATGGGTGACCCGGTGGGTGCTGCGCGTCATGTCCGGCAGGCGCTCGCGCCGGACGGGACGTGGTTGGTCGTCGAGCCATTCGCCGGTGACTCCCTTGCTGACAACCTCAACCCGGTCGGCCGGGTCTACTACTCGTTCTCCAGCTTCCTGTGCGTGCCTAACGGTCGGTCCCAGACGGGGGGCTACAGCCTCGGGGCGCAGGCCGGTGAGCGAGCGATGCGTCAGGTGATGACCGATGCTGGCTTCACCCGGTTCCGGCGGGCTGCGGAAACCGGTTTCAACATCATCTACGAAGTGCGGCCGTAGTATTGGCCCAGCCGTGGAGATGGATGAGCTATGCGGGCACGTGAGCCGGATGAGGTCGGCGCCGTCGAACGCGACGGCGTGCGGGTCGGTTTCGAGGTTTTCGGGACGGGCGAGCCCACCATCTTGCTGCTGACGTCGTGGGCGATCGTGCACATGCGACAGTGGAAGGGACAGGTGCCCTACCTCGCCCGGCACTTCCGGGTGATCACGGTTGAAGGGCGGGGCAACGGCGATGCGGACCGTCCGGACGAAGCGGCGGCGTACGACGACCGCGAGTATGTCGGCGACGCGTTGGCGGTACTCG
>JAYSQK010000416.1:0-8530 GCA_043721555.1 Frankiales bacterium | reverse complement strand
CGCCTGATCTTGATCACGGGCCGGGCCTCTTTGAACAGCGATAGCCGGTCATTACCCGTCTCCGCGAACGTCCGCCGCATGGCGAGCGGCTGGGCGAATGCATAGTCATGCAGCCGACACTCGATCCTGAGCCTCGGCGACGTGGGGAGGGTTCCGCGGCGGGACAGCGAAGAACGACAGCTCTCCATCTCCGCGACCAGCGGCATGAGCGGATGTTCCCGATGGGGCCTCTGTCCCGCCTGGCTATAAGACTCGGACAACCTCCGTGAGCCTGAGTGCAGTTGGTAGTTGCTGCACCTGGGGCACCAGTGCGGTTCAGCTGAGAGGCTCGGAGGGGGCGCGTCGACATCCCCATGATCGCGGCCCCCCATGGCTACTCTCCTGCCGTGCTCCCGGACCTGCTGGTCAAATCCTTGTTTGAGACCTGCGTTCAACCGAGCGCGGCGAGAACCTCTGCGCGGTGGCAGTACGCCTGCTCGCGCTCGAAGCAGAGCAACGCCACTACTTGTCGGGAGGCAAGATCCCGGAGCGTTGCCAGGTCCCGCTTCGCGGGAGCCGCCGTTAGGCGCTTTGCGAAGGCCGCCCGGGGCGCGACAGCATTGGGGTCCGCGTACCCAGGTCGATTGTCCTTGGGGTTACCCAGGGCAGGCAGATGCATGTACGTGATCTCTGACTGCTCGAGACGCTCTCGCAGAGCAGTTTTCGACAGACCACGCTTGCGGCTGATGGGGTTCAAGCGGATGTCGGCGACGACCTGGACTCGCTGCTCCGTGAGCTGCACTAGGAGCTCCTCGGGTCCGAGGCCCTCGTACCCGACGCCGATGACGCGGGGACGCCAAGGCTGGATCGCAAGCACGTGCGCGCTGAGGATGTCCTCACGGTCCGCGCCGACCGCGGCGAAGATACGGGCAACCACGGTGAAGCCAGGATCAGGGGTCACCCCGCTCTCGATCTTGACCAACGTGCTGCGCGAGATGCGGGCACCCCCCGCGAGCGCGTCGAGGGTAAGCCCCGCCTGTATGCGCAGCGTGTGGATCATTCGTGCAAGGGGGGCCTGTGTCACAGGGTAAGAAGTTACCTTCCCGGCCTGCCATCGCTGCGCAGGAGGTCCTGTTCGGCGGCCCGGCTGAGCCGCCTGAGTGGGACGACCGGGCGGAGGGGCCGCTCCGCGTACTGGTGTCGGTCAAGGCGGCGCCGAACCCCTCCGAGGCGTACGGCGAGACTGTCTGTGTCGCCGGGCTGCGACTGGACCCGGGGCATGAGGGGTGGGTTCGGCTCTACCCGGTCAACTTCCGGTTCTTGGAGGAGGAGCACACCTTTCGGAAGTACGACGTCATCTCCCTCAGGGCGACCCCCGCGAACGAGGCACGACGTGAGTCGTGGCGCCCCCACATCGACACGATCCAAACGGAGAACCACCTGGATGGATGGGCTGCGCGACTGCTCTACCTGCTGCCGCACGCGAGCGTCACCATGTGCGATCTCAACCGCCGCGCCAGGGGTGGCGGGCCCTCTCTCGGTCTCGTGCACGCGCGCACTGTCGACGGGCTCGACGTCGAGGAGCACCCCGGCTGGACCTCTGACGAGAAGCGGAAGATCGATGGTTTCCTAGCCCAGACCGAGCTCTTCGAGACCGGCCGGCCTAAGACGGCTCTCGAGGCCCCGCAGTTCCGCGCGTTCTTCCGCTGGCGCTGCCGTGACGAGAGCTGCGACGGCCACCGGCAGGGACTGCTGGACTGGGAGTTCACGGCATTTCAGCGTCGTCTGATAGGGAGCATCGCGGATCGGGAGGCGGCGATCCGTGGGCGCTGGCTGGACCAGGTCTGCGCCACAGAGCGGGACGTCTTCTTTTACGTCGGCAACCAGGCCAAGCGACACCACGTCTTCAGCGTCCTGGGGGTCGTGTACCCGAAGCGGCAGAATGCGCCCCGGCGCTGAGATCAACCACGGCCGCGACGTGACGTCCCCGGACTTGCAGCCGGCCCCTGCCGCACAGCTCGCGGCAGATGAGTGCTTCCCTGGCCACGCGCCCGAGAGCCGCAGCGTTCCACGACGGGTGGTATCCGATGCGCATCCGGTGGAGGTCTACCGCCGTCACACTGCCTTCGGCAAGCCCAGCCAGGCACGCCCCGCCGCATCCTGCAGACCTGGGGCGCTCGTCTGCAGAAGGTTCTGCCAAGCCTTTCGGGCTTTTTTTACGGCCGCAGGATGCGCTTGTTCTAGCTGCGGCACGAGGAACATGCCTCGCGAGGGAATCATGTAGATCCGAGGTTGCTGCCGCTCCCGCGGCTTGATCGCGTCGAGCGTCATGTAGAGGGCGCGCTTGTCACCGCCCAGCAAGATGCTCATGAACCGACAGGCCTCAGCCATCCCGACCGACTCACCCGCATATGCCGGGATCATCTTGGGGTCGAGGCGCCCAGCTCCAACCATAATGGTCAGGAGTTGACGCCGGTAGATGGCGGCGCCCTTTCCATCGTTCTCGAAGTGCTTTTGCAGCAGGTCAAGTTCAGCAGTGCCACCGAACTTGCCCAAGAGCACGACGGCCGAGGCCGCGAGGCGTCCGGTGCCCTCATGTTCCTGATCGAGGACCTCTGACGCCCACTCACAGATCGCGGTGCTCGTGCGCTTGTCGACGCGGTTGGGAGTCACCGCCAGGAACTCCAGCGCCAGCAAGCGGACGTCTTCGTACATGAGGCCGGAGGCATGGACGGCCGCGCTCAGACGAGTCACGCGTCCCACGTTCAGCGGGTACGTCGCGCAGTAGTCGAGGATGCTGCGCGTTGAACCAGGAAAGGCCTCAATGTGATCGAAAGCAACATCAAGCAGCCGGTCGACGCGCAGACTTCGGGAGAGCGTGTAATAGCGACGCAGAACGCGCTCCCAGCCTCGCGGACGGTCTTGTCGCCGGATGTGCTTATGAAGGCGCTGCCGAAACTCCCCGAGATCTACCGAGATTCTATCGCGCACCGCGGTGTCAACGTCGCCCAGGTAGTCGTTCTCCTGCTTCATGTACTCGCCAGAGAACTGGTCACGCGGCACGATGCGAGTCTTCGCCGTGTTGGGATACAGGCCGATCTTCTCCAGAGCAGTCTGTGCGCGAGAAACGTACCTCTGACCCTCCGCGTGCGAGTTGGCGCCGATGACGATGTCGTCCATGTAGCGGCTGAAGCGGTGGGTCGAACCTTCGACTTTGAACTCGTCGTCGACTGCGCCGAGAAAGGAATGGGCGATGATGCGGCTGCAGTCGAATGAGTCCTGTGGCAGCCCGACGAGCGGCGACACCCGGTAATCCGGCACGAATGCAAATTCACGAAGCATGTGACTAAGCAGGCGGATGGTTTCGACGCTCAGGCGGGAGTGCGCCAAGAGGTGGTCGAGTGCGGCGTCCAAGTGGATGCTGGGAAAGAAGTTGCTTACGTCTGTCTCAACCAGCCACTCGTAGTGCTCGGTGATCGTCCACAACTGCGCGTTGCGGCGCAGCCAAGCCCGGAACCAGCCGCTGTCAGGGTCGAAGTTGGAGTCCCCTTCTTTTCCATCCTTTCGGCCGAACCTGGTCCACGGCTGCATCTCCTGCAGCAGGTCGGTCTCAGCCAGCGCGACGATATTCCGGTACAAGATCACGTCGGCCGGGTCCAAGAAGGCGAGAGGGCGCGTCAACCCGAGACTCTTGGCCGCGCGGATGGTCTCTGGCGGTGACGCGCGGTACTTGCCGGTCAACACGTCGTCGCGCAGCCGTGCCATGCGCTCCGCGAGTTCAAATTCGAACGGCAACCACTCCAACGCGTCGTACGGCAGGTAGAAGCCGGTGGGGCGCAGTTTCCGGAGGTCCCGCCTCATCAACTTCCATCGAACCTTGAGCAGCGCTGGCTCAGTCACCGCGTCTAGGCCTCGGCGGGGGTGTGTCGGGGCCTTCACCGGGATCGGAGGCGTCTTCATGTAGGCGCTCGTGAACGGGACTATCGGCAAGGCGCCTACCTCCGGTCGTGAACGTCGACCCTAGCGACTCGGTCGCTGCCACGTTCCCTCTGGGACGAAGTAGGGAAGCTCATTCCGCCCGACCGCCAGGACCCTCACCGCAACGCGTTAGCGCGCTCACGGCGTGAACAGCTGCATCCGCTTCTCGGCTATGAGCGGTTGGCGGGCGCTCGGTCCAATAGACCGGTCAGGCGAGCCCGAACGTGGCGTAATCGCGGGTTGCGGCACACCGGAGGTTTCGGCTCGGAGGGCATCGCAGTGCGTGGCTGGTGGTGTCTCAGAACTGGGGCTCGGTAGCGCTGCGTTGGCTCAGGCCTGTGTCGGCGTTTCTGGGACGGCTCGCTCAGCGCGGTCGGGGCTCGGGTAACGGCTCGGTGGCTCGAGATGCCGGCGTGCGCTCTCCGCGATGACGATGAGCTGGTCGGCGGCGGAGACGGCGTTGCGCTCTGCGGCGGGGAGGGTGTCGTAGGGGTACACGGCGACGACGAGTGGGGCGGTGCCGTGAGCGATGCTGTAGCGCACGACGTAGTCGTTGCGGCCAGTGCAGAGCAGGATCCCGATGGTGGGGGAAGGGCCTGGTCTGGTCGGGCAGACTCTCGTCGACCAAGGCGACGTAGAAGCCGAGCTTGCCGGTGTGCTCGGGCTGGGAGCAGCCGATCTTGAGCTCGATGACGACGAGGCGGGACTGGGCCCAGTGACGAACAGCACCTCGAGGTAGAAGTCGGCGTGGACCTGGAAGGGGCACTGCCGGCCGATGAACGCGGAAGCCGTGGCCGAGCTCGAGCAGGAACGTCTGACGCCGGTCGACCAGGGCTCTCTCGAGTTCGCGTTCGGCGTTGGGTTGGGCGAGGTCGAGGAAGTCCAGCACGTAGGGGTCGTCGGTCAGCTGGTGGTCGAGCTCGCGGTCGGCGGCGGGTAGCTGGGCGGGTGAAGTTCGAGGGTGCGGCACTCACCCGGCCGTGAAGGCCGGTGGCGATGTGGTGGGTCAGGACGTTGCGCGACCAGCCGTACTCGACGGCGGCGGTGGCCTACCGATCGGGTTGCGGGTGGTCGTTGAGCTCGTCGAACAGGGGACCGTGACAGCGCCCCAGGGTCATTGCGCAACAGCCTGTTGCGCAATCGGGTTGTGGTGGGCGGCGGCGAAGGTGCACATGTAGATAGAGTTGCGGCGTGGCAGCCCGCGCATGTTGGGGGACCACGCCCGCAGGTCAGCGGCGAGCCGGTCGATGACGCGGGTGCCCCATCCCTCCTCCCGCTGGCGCTCGAGCACGGTGTCACCGAGCCGCCAGTAGAAGCCGGAGCAGTTCGGTGCTGACCACCCGCTGGGCCTGCCAGCGGGCTGTGCCGACGGTGCAATTGAGGTGCTCGCGCAGGTCGGCGTAGCCGTCGGGCACCGCCAGGAACGTCTGAACCGTATGAATAGAGGACGATCCTTTCATGTCGGGTGTTGGACCGGGTGTATCTTCGGGTGTAGGATCGGGTGTCGAGGAGGTCATCATGAGCACGAAGCAGCTAGAGTCGGCCGTCGAAGCGCGCGACTTGGTCGAGGCGTTCAAGAGCTTTGGTGTGACTCAGGCCGATGTCGCGCAGGTCACCAGGACTGACCCCAAGACGGTCTACGCCTGGCGCGCCAACAACGCCCGGCCACGGAGCGCGACCTACGACCGCCTGGACGGTCTTCGTGAGGTTGTGCGCACACTGGCAGACAGCCTCACCCCGCGTGGCGTCGGTCAGTGGCTGCATGCGAGTAACCGACTCCTCGATGGACGACGTCCGTTGGAGGTGCTGCGCGAGGGCGAGACGGCGGAGGTCCTGCGAGCCGCCCGGTCCTTCGTTGATGGGGCGTACGTCTGAGCCGGCTCGAGTTCGGGCAGATCCGGGCGCGGCTCACGGACCTGCCACCTGCTGTGGTCTCAGGGTCTTGGTGGCATCAGGGCCCCGTCGGGCGTCCCTTCCTGTTCTGCCCAGAGCCTTCTCGTGGACCCGGCCGCTATCACCAGGGCGGCGGTCCCGGCGCCTGGTACGCGAGCTCATCCATGAGCGCCAGCTGGTGCGAGCTGTTCCGGCACTTCGTCGGCAACGGCATTGACCCCTTCGAGGTACGTCGTCGAGCGGGACGTTGCGCAGTAGACCGGCTGACCATGCTGGACCTCACCGACCCGGTTGTGCGTGAGGCCCTCGACGTCACCGGCGACGATCTCGTCGGCGACGACTACGAGATCTGTCAACGGCTCGCCCAGGCCGCTCGGGTCGCCGGGATCGACGGCGTCCTGGCTCCGAGCGCTGGCCTACCCGGTCAGCGGACTCTCGCCCTTTTCGCCGGAGTCCTCGACGAGGGACGAGTTGTCGTGGAGACCGAGCGCGTGCAGGTGCCGCCGATCAACCTCGTCAAGCTCCTGCCGAGGGTGCGCTCCATCCCCGTCGCCGCGTCAGCCTTCGAGGCCTATGCCAGTGATCTGGCCCGCCTGTCCTACGAGAGGGCCCGCCGCAAATATGGCCGTCGATGACGCCAGCAAGCCTTCAAGGGCATCACAGGTCGTAGCGGCATCACGTAATTGGCCGACCTAGTAGACCGCCTCAAAATGACCGATGGACAATGCTGCGCAGAGCATCGGTGGTGAGTGGGGTTGCTCGGCTGTTCGACTAGACAGCAGCGACCGTCCGCGGCGGGTGGGTCGCACTGGCATGCGAGGCAAGGGAAACCAAGTGAAGCGCGAAAACATTGCGATGGGCATTGCCATTGCTGGCCCTGATCGAGGATCCGACAGCCGGATACGCGGTCGGTGCAGCAAAGGAGGGACCTCCAGGGCTATGGGGGCTTGCAAGGCGAACCCGGGCGAGCAGGTCAGCTGGGACCAGCCGGGGCAGGGGGGCGACGGGGGCGACCGTTGCCACTGGTGCGACTGGCCTTGACGGCGCAGCAGGTGTGAGCGACAGGACAAACGACAGCGGCAACATCCCCCTCCTGCAAGGCGGTGTGGCGCTGGCTTCGGCGTTCGGCGCGTGCCTATCTGGGACCGACTCAGCATTTTTTACGGTGACACTCAGCGAGAGCTTCAACTAACGGCTGTGCTCGGTCCGCTGACCGTGTCCACGTCGCTGCGCACCTCCGCAGCGTGACCGCTGCAATCGACAACCTCTCTGAGGGTTTCCGATGACGCCGAGGCCGCTGCGGGGCAACACGGTGCCGTCGGCTCCATCGACCTGCGTAGTGCTGGCCTGTCATGGGGCGCATGGCCTGCAGCCTGTTTGGTCAGGCTGGGCTGGTCAGGTGGTCTGGCGACGTGCTTTCGCGCGAGTGGCGTAATAGCGCTGCCGGGCCGCGATCTCCGCGGCCAGGACCTGGAGGACCGCGTCTTGCCGACGGGTACACGGTCGTTCTGGCACCGGATGACCCTCCCAGCGGCCTGCGTGGCGTTTCGTTGCTAGCCGTTCAACCGACCCGATCAGGAAGCCGTCGACTGCGATCCGAAGGACACCTGGCAGGTCAGGGTCCTTCTCGGTCTCGACCTGCCACTTGCTGGTGTCCGTTCCGCCCCTGAACATCGGTGTCGACTCGAGCACACCCGCGTCTGCCCTCATTGACTTGTATCGGCGCCACCGCCCCAGTTCGGGTGCGGCAGGCCCAGTCGCCCGCGGGGCCGCCTCGGGGGTGGTGCGTCCTGGTCGGACCGGTCCGTCGTCCTCGACGCCCTCTCCAGTGCGACGTACCGAAGGAAGTGGGTCATGAGGGCGCTTCGAGCGCTGAGCCGCCGCTACCACGTCGTCGACCTGATTCGACGGTGTGCTCGCAACTGACGCCGCCGCAGGGGTGGACACGTCCGGGAGGCTTGACGGCGCCGTGGTTGCCGGCTGGCTGGCCGCGGGGTCGGTCAGGGCCCGGTACACCGTCGCCCGGGACACCCCGAACGTGTTGGTGAGTTCGTTGATGCTCTCGCCACCGGCCCGCAGCGCCTGAAGCTGCCGGACCTGCCCGGCGGTGAGCTTCGCCGGCCGGCCGGTGTGCCGACCACGGAGCCGGGCGGCTTCCCTGGCCGCCGCAGCCCGTTCGTGCATCAACTCCCGTTCATAGCCGGCCAGCGCTGCGAAGATCCCGGCCAGCATCCGGCCGGTCGCGGTCGAGTAGTCGATGCCCTCTCGCAACGACCGCAGCAGCACCCCGCGTTCGGTCAGCGTCTCGATCGTGCGGATCACCCCGGACAGCGACCGGCCCAACCGGTCCAGCGCCGCCACCACCACGGTGTCACCGGCCCGGACGTGCTCCAGCAACGCCAGCAGCCCCGGCCGGTCCTCCCGCACCCCCGACAGCTGATCGGTGAAGATCCGCTCGCAGCCGACCCCGGTCAGCGCATCGGTCTGGGCCAGCAGCTGCTGATGATCGGTGCTGACCCGCGCGTACCCCACCACGATCGCCATACCCCGGAACTGTCTCAGAACTCGGCGTACATGTGGTGTCCGACATGCAGACCTTCGGACCAACTTCTGCGACCGGCCGCGACGCTCGGGACGAACCCACGGTGGTGTCTCACGGGTTCTGTCTCACAAGCAAGGA
>JAYSQK010000415.1:0-6489 GCA_043721555.1 Frankiales bacterium | reverse complement strand
TCGAGCATCGCGGTGCCCTCACGCAGCGCGCGATACTCCGGCAGCGCCCGCCCCGCCTGCCGCATGAACCAGACCGGTGTGTGCGGCACCGGTTCGCGTCGGCAGGCCTTGAGGAACGCACTGTCGTACGCCGGGGCGGGGATGGGGGCTGGGTCCGGGGTGCTCATCGCCGCAGATCGTGTCACGCGGGCGGCCGATCCCGGCGTGGCAACCCGGAACTGTCGGACCCCCATGGCACGGTCGGTGCATGACCACGACAGAGCAGTACCGCTGGTGCCCCGAGTGCGTCGACGAGCAGGTGTTCCTCGCTCCCCCGTGTGAGGACGGGCACGGCGAGCAGTGCCTGGACCTGGCCTGCGTCGAGTGCGGCCACGCCATCACGGTGGGGGTCCTGC
Source organism: Frankiales bacterium (assembly GCA_043721555.1). Lineage (GTDB taxonomy): Bacteria > Actinomycetota > Actinomycetes > Mycobacteriales > SCTD01 > JAYSQK01. Next base: position 6,094 of record JAYSQK010000415.1, on the reverse strand, counting down.
TGGTCGAGCGCACCGAGTTCGTGGTCGCTGCCTGAGCGCTCTAGCGCAGCGGCCCTGCGTCGCGGCGTGACTCGCGGAACGGTTCAGGTGGCGGTGCGAGCGAGGCCCGCGGGCAATCCGCGAGGGTCAGGCCGGCGTAGCCGAATGCCTCGCCGCACAGCGAGTCGGTCGTCCAGCCGCGACGCAGGCCGAATGACGTCATGGACACGCGGAAGACGGTCACGCAGTACCTCGCGGGGCTGTCGTAGACACAGCTGATCGTGCCCACGTGCCGGGCGTCACCGGGCTCCTCGGCGCCGGGCGCCCAGGGCGATTCGTACCGGCGCCAGGTGTTGACCCGGATCCACCAGTGGCCGCCGGCCCTGACATCGTCTTCGGACAGGCCCTGCAGGATGAGCCGGGTGTGCGTCTCGGAGAGCACCGCGGCGGGCCGGATGACCTCCTGCAAGGCGAAGTCGGCCGCGACGGCCTGGGGGACGATCACCTGCTCCTCCGATCGTGCGACGGTGGCCTGGGCGGCGACGGCGGGCGCGGCGGCGGCGGCGGGACGGGGGCCCGGACCCCGAGCGGCACCGGCCGCCCGAACAGATAACCCTGGCCGTGGGAGCAGCCGAGCTCGCGCAGGAGGTCGAGTTGCTGGGTCGTTTCGATGCCCTCGGCGACGGTCGGCAGGCCCATGTCACGACACATGCTCAGCACCGCCTTGACGATCGCGTAGGCGCTGCGTTCGGACAGGACCGGCTCGATGAAGCTGCGGTCGATCTTGACCAGGTCCACCGGGAACTGTCGCAGCAGGCTCAGCGAGGAGTAGCCGGTGCCGAAGTCGTCGAGCGCGATCCGGACGCCCAGCTCCGACAGCTCGCGCAACTCCCGGGCCAGCGTCGCGCTGGCCGTGATGAGCGCGGTCTCGGTGATCTCCAGGTGCAGCCGCTCGGGCCGCAGCCCGGAGGCGACCAGGGCGCGGGTGACGTCAGCGGCCACGCCGGGGCGGGCGAGCTGGCTGGGCGAGGCGTTGACCGCGACCCAGCCCTGCTGGGTGAGCCCGCCGCTGCCGTTGGCGGCGTCCTGGCACGCCTGCGAGAGCATCCACCAGCCGAGCGGGCGGATCAGCCCACTGCTCTCGGCCAGCTCGAGGAACCGTTCGGGCTGCAGCAGCCCGTGGGCGGGGTGTTGCCAGCGCACGAGCGCCTCGTGGCCGACGACCGCGAGGTCGCCCAGCATGACGATGGGCTGGTAGTAGGCCCGCAGTTCGTCAGCGTCCAGCGACGAGCGCAGGTCGTCCTCGAGCTGCAGGTCGGCGCGGGTGGCCACCCGGTCGGTCGCGGGGTCGAAGGCCTCATACCTCGCCCGGCCGAGTCGCTTGGCCCGCAGCAGCGCCATGTCGGCGCGCATCAGGACATCGTCCGCCGTGTCGGGATGGGAGCCCAGGGTGCCACCGAGGCTCAGCGTCATGGCGTGGCGGTGCCCACCGAGCTCGAACGGCTCGTCGAGCGCCTGGGCCAGTCGGGCGGCCACCTCGGCCAGCTCGGCCGGCGTGTCCACCCCTTCGAGCACCATCACGAACTCATCGCCGCCAACCCGGCCGAGCAGGTCTTCCGGGCGCAGCGGTCCGCGCAGCCGCTCGGCAACCTGCACCAGCAAGCTGTCCCCGGCGGCGTGCCCGAGGCTGTCGTTGACGACCTTGAACCGATCCAGGTCGCAGTAGAGCACCCCGACGCGACCGTCCCGGTGGTCCTCGAGGGCGCTGGCCAGCCACTGCCGGGTCAGGAAGCGGTTGGGGGCCCCGGTGAGCCCGTCGTGCAGCGCCCGGTTGGCGAGCTCCAACTCGGCCTCGCGGCGGGCGGTGACGTCCTCCAGCTGCATCATCACCCGGCCGGGAGAGGCGGGTGACAGGACCGAGGCGGCGGTCAGCCGGCCCCAGATCTGGCGGCCGTCGGCGGTGCGCAGCATCCGGTCGGCCGTCGAGGTTCCTCGCGCCCCGCTCAGCAGGCCGTCCCACCACGGCTGCCACGGCAACCCGCCTTGGCAGACGACGACGTCCGTCACGTCCATCCGGGTGAGCTCGTGCTCGCGCCAGCCCAACATCCGGCACAGCGCCGCGTTGACGACCAGGATGCCGCCGCCGGCTTCGAGCAGGGCACCGCCGATGGGTGAGTGCTCGAAGGCGACCCGCCACTGCATCTCCGAGGCGGCCAGTTGGGTCGCGGCGGCCAGGTCGTCGGAGACGTCCCGGGCGATGATCAGGATGGGGGCGCCGGGTTCGTCGAGCAGCTGCTTGGCGGCGACGTCGACCCAGACGGTGCCGTCGACCGCCGACGCCTGCAAGGTCGTCCGGGCGCTGCCGGACGCGAGGACCTGGGTCATCAGCTGGCGCACCGCGACCCGCTGGGCCTCGTCGACGATGGCCACCCAGATGCCCTCGGTCGCGCACCGCTCGAGGTCCCAGCCGAGGACGCTCGCGACGCTTTCGCTCGCGGCCAGCAAACACCCCGTCGGCGACAGCCGCAGGACGAAGTCGGCGTCGGTCGCCCGCAGCCGAGGTACCGCGACCCGGGTGGCAGCGGCGTGCAAGGTCCGGGTCATGCTTGCAGCATCGGCACGCAGCCCAGCCGCTTGAACCGCGAGGACCTGGCCCGCTGTCAGCCGGCGGCGAGCAGCACGACGCCGAGCAGCGCTGCGCCCACCCCGGCGATCTGGACGGGTCGCAACCGCTCGGCGAGCAGCCGCCGGGCGAGCAGCACGGTCACCACCGGATAGAGCGAGCCCAGCACCGCCACGACGCTGAGCAGGCTGCCTCGCGTCGCGATCGCGTAGCAGGCGTTGGCACCCACGTCGCCGAGACCGGTCGCGGCCAGCAGCGGCAGGTCGCCGCGGCGGACCCCGAGGTCGAGGCCGCGGGTCCGGGCGGTCGCCAGCAGCAGTGCACCGCGCGCCACGACCGAGGCGAACCGCATGGTCACCAGCGTCATGACCATCGCGCCGGTTCCGCCGCGGCTCCCCTCGGCGATCAGGACGAACACCACGCCGAACCCGACCGCGGCGCTGAGCGCCAGCAGCAGCGGCCGGGCCCCGGCGCCCCCGGAGAGCTCGGGCCCGCTCGCGAGCACGACGCCCGCTACCGCCACAGCAATGCCGAGCAGCTGCGGGACGGACGGCGCGTCGCCACGGGCGAGCCCGAACCCGACCGGCAGGACCACCCCGAGTGCGGCGACCGGGGCGACGATCCCCATCGTCCCGGTGGCCAGGGCCTGGTAGAACGCCCCGATCGCGGCGGTGCCGACCAGGCCGGCGAGGACGCCCGGGACGACGTACGTCGGAGGGGTGTCCAGGGCGCCGGTGAGGACGGCCACCGGCACCAGGGCGAGCAGCGCGATCAGCTGCGACACGCCGACCACCGAGGGGCCGGGCAGGCGGCGGGTGGCCACGCCGCCGAGGAAGTCCGCCGAGCCCCAGAGCAGGCTCGACATCAGGGCGAACAGCGCGGGCACCGACCGACCCTAGGTCGGCGCGTCCCGGCCCTCGGTCGCGGCCGGCGATCTACGCTGCCGGGGTGACCCTGCCGGAGGTGGTGCCGAGCGTGTTCGCGCACGCCCTCGACGGCCTGCACGCGGCGCTCCGGGACTGTCAGCGCCCAGGCATCCTTGCGCTGCGTGAGGTGCCAGCGCCCAAGCGCCTCGCACCGTACGCCGTGGCGGTGGCCGCCGAGATCTGCCGAGGTGAGGACGAGGTCGCGAGCGGCCGGCTGGTCGTGTTGCACGACCCGCAGGGGCAGGAGGGCTGGCGCGGCGACACGCGGGTCGTCGCCTTCGTGTCGGCCGAGGTCGAGCCCGAGATGGCCGCCGACCCGGCGCTGTCCGAGGTCGGCTGGAGCTGGCTGAGCGAGGCACTGGCCGCCCGCGGCGCCGCCCACACCGCGGCCGGCGGGACGGTGACCCGGACGGTGTCGGCGACGTTCGGTCAGCTCAGTGAACCGGACGAGACCAGCGAGGTCGAGGTGCGGGCCTCCTGGACCCCGCTGCACGACGGCACCGGCGAGCTCGACCTTGCCGCCCACCTGCGCGCCTGGTGCGACCTGCTCTGCGCCACCGCCGGGCTCCCTCCCCCCGGGGTCTCCTCGCTCGGCACCCGCAGCTAGCCGCGCATCGCCCGGTCGGTGACCCTTCGAAGCGACGTGCCTGACACCTCAGGCGAGCGGATCGGGACCGCTGGTGGCAGCGCGGTGGCGTTCGGCCGGGGCAGGCGGAGCGTCAGGACGGTCCCCACGCCCCGACGACTGTCGATCTCGAGGGCCCCGCCGGACAGCCGGGCGCGCTCGCGCAGCAACCCGAGACCGACGTGCCGACCCCGGTCGGCCCGCACCGTCGAGGGATCAAAGCCCGGGCCCTCGTCCCGCACGTGCGCCACGATGACGTCCTGCTCGACCAGCAGGCCGACGACGGCGTCGTCGACGTCGGCGTGCTTGACCACGTTGAGCAGCGCCTCCTGGAAGAACCGGTAGACCGTCACCGCCGAGGCGAGCGGCAACGGGTAGGGCGAGGCTGGCCACTCGACCTCGACGCGCAGGCCGTAGCGGGCGTTCATGTCGAGCCCGAGACCACCGACGGCGGAGGCGAGGTCACCGTCGCGCAGGGCGGGCGGCCGGGTCCGCGCCATCACTGCCCGGACCTGCTCCTCGGCGTCCTCGACGTAGTCCGACAGCTTGGCGATCTGTTCCGGGGTCGACGGCGAGGTTGCGAGCAGACCGCGGGCAATCATCAGCGACTGGGCCACCGTGTCGTGCAATTCGGCGGCAAGTTGGCCACGGGCGCCTTCCTCCGCGGCCACCAGCCCGGACAGCAACTCAAAGACGCCGGCGCCCGCGGTCTCGGCATCGCGCCGGTGCCGTTCGCCGATCTCGTCGGCGACCCGCACCCGCAGGTGCAGGGCGTCGAGCACGCTGGCGAGGCCGGCGACCTCGGAGCTCGCCTGCGTGACGAGCCGACGGCCGTGCATCCGGCCGGCGGGCGCCGACGGCTCGGCCAGGCGCAGGACCGCGTCGGACTGCAACCCCCGCAGGGCCGCGGCGAGGCGGATCGCGGCCAGGACAGCCACCAGCGCCAGCAGCAGCCCGGCGCAGCAGCCGAGGGCAAGTGCTTCCGCGGCGTACAGGTCAAGCCGGTCGCCGGCGGCGAGGACCGCCGCAGCCGTCCCGCAACCGAGCAGGACCGAACCGGCCGTCACGAGCGCCGCCCAGACCGCCAGTGGCAGCCCGCGCGCGCGCGACCTCACGGCAGGGTCACCGCAGGACGCCGGTGTTGGTCCACTCGGCCGCCGGGCGGCTCGGTGGCAGCGCCGTCTCGAGCGCCCCGGCCTGGACGAGATCGGGCTCCGCCGCCAGGGCGATCGCGCCGAGCAGGGAGGCGACCGCCCGCTCGACGAGGTGCAGCTCCTCGACGATGTTGTCGACGCCGCCGTCGCTCTGGGCCAGTCGGGCCAGCCGGTCGGCCGACTCGTGCAGCACCATCAGCGCGGGGGCGGTCGCTGCGCCGAGGTCGCCGAGGGCCTTGGCGGCCTCGCCGGCCACGTCGACCTGGTGTCGGGCGCTGCGATGGCGCGCGGACAGATCAGCCACCGACAGCCACGCGTCGGCCTGACCCACCAGGACCTCGGCCAGCCGCGCCTCGCGGCGGCCGAACCCGGCCGAACCGGCCGGGCGGCGGGCGATCAGCACGGCATGCGGCGACTCGGCGTCGCCGAGGACGGCCGAGCACCAGGGGCGTCCCGCCTCGCTTCCGGTCGTCACGCCACGGGCACCGAGCGCACGCAGCACCCACGGCTCGTCAAAGACGTCGGACTCGACCCGGAGCCGCTGCGGCAGGCCGCTCTCGTCTCCGGCGTAGCGGACCGGACCATCGGCCGCGAGCAGCACCATCTCGACGTCGGCGCCACCGAACAACCGGGCGGCGGCCGTCACGATCACCTGTGCCGAAGCGTCGCTCGAGCGGGCCGTCGCGCGCTCCTGGCCACGTGCCAGCTCGGCGAACAGCCGGACTTCCTGGCTGCGCCGCGTCTGCTGGTCGTACGACGACCACAGCAGCGCGAGCGGCACGGCGAG